>JACRIK010000013.1 GCA_016235865.1 Planctomycetota bacterium
AGCATAGTTGAGGGCGGTATGATTGTAGTCGCCGCCAAAATAGCTAATGTGCGCATGATTGGAGTCGTCTACCGCAATAGAGGTGTGCATACCGATATCACCAAATTGAGCGACCCTGGTCGTTACCCAAACACCGCCGGCATTGGTGGCATACTTGAGATAATTATTGTCTATATCGAAATAACTGATGTGGACATAACCGGAACTGTCTATTGCAATAGAGTTGTCATCGCCGACACCATTACTTTTTCCTTTATCTACCGTAGTTGTCACCCAAGCGCCGCCAGCATTTGTGGCATACTTGAGGGCGCCGTCATAATAGCTGATGTGCATACCGTTATTGGCGTCTATCGCAATAGAATCAGCGCCTGCATAATCACTATCATCAACCATGGTTGCTACCCATTCGCCGGAGGTATTGGTGGCGTACATGAGAGAGTCACCCCAATAGCTGATGTGCGCGTTACCGGATGCATCAAGCGCAAGTAAACCACCACCTCTGAATTCACTCTGGTCAATCAGAGCGGTTTCCCATGTCCCTGATGCGTTAGTAGCGTATTTGAGATGACGGTTGTTATTCTCAAAATAGCCGATGTGTGAATTGCCTGAGACGTCCACCGCTAATGAGGTAAAGAGACCCGCGTCTCCGTTATTATCCACGGTTGTTGTTACCCACGACCCGGATAGGTTGGTGGCATACATGAGGCTGTTGCTCCTATAATAGCCGATGTACACATGACCCGCAGTATCCAGCGCCAGTGATGTATACAACGGCCAATATCCTTTACTGTCCACCGTAGCCGTTACCCATGTCCCGGATACGTTGGTAGCATACATGAGGCCATTGCCGTGATAGCTGATATGCGCGTGGCCTGAGGCGTCTACCGCTATCGAATTATCTTCACCAATCTCCGGAGTATCCACCATAACGGCAACCCATTCCCCTGATACATTGGTGGCGTACTTGAGTGACATAGTCCCAAAATAGCTGATGTGTGCATAACCAGCGGCGTCAACTGCTATGGAGTTATCCAGGAAATGATTTCCAATGTCTATGGTAGTCGTCACCCACTCCCCTGATACATTGGTAGTGTGCTTGAGGCGGTAGTCGTCTGTATAGCTGATATGAACGTGGCCAGAGGCGTCCACCGCAATGGAATGATAAAAGCCCTCGTATTCATCAGCGCCAACATTTGTTGTCACCCACGCCCCGGATGCGTTCGTGGCATACTTGAGAATTCCATGAAATCTATCATAATAGCTGATGTGGATATGGCCGGATGGGTCCAGGGCAATGGACGCCTGATAGCCTACGTTACCTGACGAATCAACGGTTTCATAGCGCCAGGCGCCGCCGTCATAGTATGCGTGATACAGGTGGTCGCCTCCATAGACGATATGGGGTTGTTTGTTTGCATCGACGGCAATGGCCCTCGAAGAAAGATAATCAAAATATTTTGGCGCATCTACAGCCTCTATTGACCAGCTTAATAGCCCTGCATCTGAAGAATGTATACCCTTATCGGTAATTTTTGCCTGAGATAGCGGATATCGGGTATCTGCTCCTCTCTTCCTGTTCTTTCCATGGATGAGAGAGTAAATATCCTCATATTGCGAAAGATGATTTCTTTTCTCTTCTGCCATCCTCTGGCGTAAGGGAAGGAGTATGGCCGGGCAAGGGGGTTTTCCCGCCTGAGGGACAAGGGCACGGCCGTCTCCGGAATCGCTGCTGAGGCCGCCGGCAGTGGAGTCATTGCCGGACACCGGATGTATGATGATGAGAAGAGGCATGGACAAAAACAGCGCAATGAGAATAACTGCTTGCATACTAAACACCTTACATCTCTTATGTTTGATGTACATAACAGCCCCTTTCCTTATAAAAACTGCCAAAAAATAATGTTAATTGATTCAGATACCAATGCTACCGCGTAAAACAGCCTTCCAAACTTACTTCTTTGTTTTAAATGATGCCTCCTCCCCATAAGTAATGCCGTCCTCGTTTTCGGCGGCAACGCGGTAATAATAAGCCGTCCCTTGTGCCAGCCCCTTTGCCGTGTACGTAACCTTCCGGTCTCTTCCATCGTTAAATACCTTCTTTGAGGATGAATTCGGGTAGGGGCCGCCGCTTACCGTCCCCCATTCAAACCAGACTTCTGTTTGCAGACGGTTTGCGTTGACCTTTGCTTTTAGCCTTGCTGAGGTCTTTGTTATATTCGTGGCGGGTTTTGTAATGGCCGTTGGCTTTTGGATGCTTGTGGCGTAGTGGAGGTCGGTATAACTCGAGTAGGTTATGTGTATCCTGCCTGCGGCATCCAGCGCGATGGAGCTATTCGCTCCACCGGCTTCAACCGTCGTAGTTACCCATTTCCCGGAGGCATTCGTGGTGTAACAGAGGACATTGTTGGTTTCATCATAATGGCTGATGTGCGCATGGTTCGAGGCGTCCAGCGCAAGGGACGAACACCAGCTTACGTCACCGCTGCTTGCCGCCCGCGTTGTTATCCACTTGCCCGATTTGTTTGTGGCGTACTTGAGATCTCCGTTTATAAAATCGCCATAGCTGATGTGCGCCTTATCAT
>JACRIK010000014.1 GCA_016235865.1 Planctomycetota bacterium
GATAAAATCCCGACTGCCAAGGTAGAACTGATTGAGGTTATTAACGGGATGCTCCAGCGTAACCTGGACATCAATAAATACACCGTGGTCATAGTCGATGAAGCTCATCTGATTGAAGACCGGCTCATCTTTGAGGAACTCCGGCTGTTATTGAACTTTCAGTTAAATGACAAATTCCTGCTGACCCTGGTGCTGATCGGCCAGTCGGAATTGCGAGAGAAGGTTAATCTGGTCCATCCGTTAAGGCAGCGTATTTCCATCAGATACCATCTGGAACCGCTCAACGAGGAGCATACCCGGGAATATATCCTGCACCGCCTGAAGACGGCGGCGAAAGAGGGCGGCGATTTGGCCCATCTCTTTTCCAAGGATGCCTGTAAATTAATTTACCAGTACTCCAAGGGGTTTCCCCGGGAGATAAATCATATCTGCGACCTGTCTTTGTTGGAAGGGTACCTCAGGCAGGAAAAATCCATCCCGGTGGCAATTATCGAATCCGCCGCCAAGGATTTGGAAATCTCGTATGCCTAACCTATAAATATGGCACAATATGAACTCAGTTTAAGGGATTACTGGCGGGTCGTCCGCAAGCGGCGTTGGATAATTATCATCATTATCGTCCTGGTCTCGGTTATTACCTTCATTTATTCTACATTCCAGTCTCATGTCTATCAGGCCACAGCCACGGTCCACTATAAGGAACAGCGGCTTCTGGCCACGATGTTGAGCGAATTAATATATCAGCCGATAGGGGATATCATGCTGTCGCAGGCGAAGCTGATTGAGGGGTATAATGTGGCAGAACTAGCCGCCAAATCACTGGGTTGGGTCAAGGCCGATATGCCGAAGAAAGAGGAAATCAGGATCATTTCCTCTATCCAGGCCGCGGTTGATGCCAAGGTGGTGCCCAATACCGATTCGATTGATATCATTGTCCAGCACAGCGACCCCCAAAAAGCCGCGGAGATTGCCAATGCCATGGCTTATGCCTATAAGGACTATAACCTCATTGAGAAGAGTAGCCAGGCTACCAACCTGCGCGAGACCGTGGAAAAACAGCTGTCTCAGGTTCGCATTGAACTTGGGAATGCAGAGGCCGCCTTGCAGAAATTTAAGGAGGAGAATAAGGAGGTGACCGGCACGGCTCTCCCGGCCTATAGCAGGTACGACTCTTTGAAGAAAGAGGAAGAAACGCTATTGAGAAAATATACCATAAAGCACCCCGATGTTATCAGAATAAGGCAGGAACTTGAGGTGCTGGAAAAGGAATTAGCCAGATATCCGGAAAAGGAAATAGTTCTTTCCCGATTAATCAGGGATAACACCATTAACAGCGGTCTTTATGCCGACTATAAACAGCAACTTGAAAGGGCCAAGATAGCTGAGGGTGAAAAGACTCCTGATGTTCGCTTTGATAATCCGGCCTGGCCGCCGAGCAGTCCGATCAGGCCGGACAAGGTGACCAATCAGCTTATCGGGTTGATACTCGGGATAATCATAAGCTTAAGTCTTGCCTTTATCATTGAGCATCTCGATACCTCCATCGGCACCATAGAGGAAATCGAACAGCTGGTTCAATTGCCGGTCCTGGGCGTGATTCCCTATCTCTCCCCGGAAAAATCCGGACCGGAGAAACAGCATTCCAAGCATCATAAGAAAGATTTCTGGTTATCCGCAACCGATTTCCTACTGGATACTTTCTATACGCCCCTTTTTAAGGAAAACAGCAAGTCGCCGTCCGGGGAGGGCATGTCCAAACAGGATTTCTATATCAAGTCGGAGAAGTCCATATCCGAGACCGAGCGGGTCCGGACGCAGCTGATCTGGAATTACAGCCCGACCTCGCCGTTATTCGAATCCTATCGCACCCTGCGCACCAATCTGGTCCGTTCCGCAAATAAGCCGGGCGCTGAGAATGCCGCTCAACCAATCCTGCCGGATGAGTCTAATAAAGTTATTGCCATCACCTCAACCGGCCCCCAGGAGGGAAAAACCATTACGGCCAGCAATCTGGCCATTACTATGGCCTTGCAGGGCGGTATGGTCCTGCTGGTGGATATGGATATGCGCAAGCCCCTGGTCCATAAGATATTCGGCCTGGAGCGGGAAAACGGATTGAGCGACATCTTAATCGGCATCAAGAAACTGGATGCCTGCGTCCATAACATCACCGATATGCTGGTGGGAGGTATAAAGTTTGATGTCATTGTCAATACTCCGGGCATAGATAATCTTCATGTGATCACGGCCGGCACTGCGGTGCCTAACCCCTCGGAACTGCTGACCCGGGGTATGTCGGAATTGTTTAGCCAGCTGCGGAAACGGTACCAATACATCATCTGTGACTGCCCGCCGGTTTTAGCGGTCGCCGATGTTCTGGTATTGGGGCCGAAGACCGACCTGACCGCTCTAGTATACCGGGCCGGCAAGACCGCCAAGGGCGCGTTGCTCCGGGCCAAGGAGCAGATAACCTCCTCGCATATTAACCTCAAAGGGCTGATTCTTAACTACGTTACGCCGGAAATTGAGGTTTCGCCTACCTATTACTATAATTACTACCGGTATTATCCTTCCGATAAAGAGCCAAAAGAGCCGGCCGCCAAAGTATAATCTTCGGATTTTGTTGACAACCATATCAAAATAAGGTAGCCATATCTGAAATAAACCTCTGAACCGATAGAAGGAGAATAGGAAAATGCCAACTCTACAGGAAAAGGTTGAAGCCGCGTTAGGCAAGGTCAGGCCGATGCTGGCGGCCGACGGCGGCGGCATCGAACTGGTCAGCGTGGATGACAAGGCCGGAGATGTCAAGGTCAAACTGACCGGCGCCTGCGGCTGCTGCCCGATGTCACAGATGACCCTAAAGATGGGGGTGGAAAAGGCGTTAAAAAAGGAGATCCCGGAAATCAAAACCGTTACCGCGGTCTAAAACCTGTGAAACTTTGGACCGTGGCTGGTTACCGGCCGCTGTCCACTTTATTAGAATAGGAGTTGTCTATGGCGACTGTAAAGGAGATGGTTAACCAGATGCCCGGGATGTTCAACTCAGCCAGGGCTAAGGGCTATAACCGGCAAATCCAACTCAATCTTACCGGCGCTGATGCCGGACTTTGGTGGCTGGAGATTAAAGACCAGAAATGCGTGGTCCATGACGGTAAGCTCGATAATGCCCGCCTGATTCTGGAAATGGACTCCAACGATTTCCTGGATTATTTCACCGGCAAGGTTCATCCGATGGATTTGGTCCGTTCCAAGAAGATGAAGTTCACCGGCCCGATGACCGAAGGCATCGCCTTTAACGCCATCTGGAATATACCGGTGGTGCCGCAGCCGTAATTCTAAAGGTAAGTCCCGACGTTCGCTCGCAGTGAGCGAAGCGAATCTGTCGGGATCTAACTCGCTGTCCCTCACGGGATCGATCTGCGGTCGTAACGACCGTAGGTCTAACAGCGAGTAAGAGAGGATTTTCATGCTCAAAATCAAACGCGCGGTTATCAGCGTCAGCGACAAGACTCATATCGTGGAGTTTGCCAAACACCTGAAGAAATACAAGGTGGAAATCATCTCCACCGGCGGCACGGCCAAGACCCTGCAGGAAAGCCGGATCGGCGTCACGCCCATCTCAAAAATCACCGGCAACAAGAACGATGAATACTTTGACGGCCGGATGAAAACCATCAGTTTCAATTACGAAAGCGCGTTGCTTTACAAGCGCAATAATTCCCAGCACGCCAAGCAGGCCCGGGAACTGAAAATCCCCCAGATTGACATGGTGGTCTGCAATCTCTACCCGTTTGAAAAGGTGGTGGCCAAGGAAGGCATCACCAACGAGGAAGCCATCGAGAATATCGATATCGGCGGGCCGTGCATGGTCCGGGCCGCGGCCAAGAACTACGAATGGGTAGTGGTGGTCACCGACCCGTCCCAGTATAAAGAGGTCCTGGCTGAAATGGACAAGCATAACGGTTCAGTCTCGCTGGAGGTGCGCAAGAAACTGATGATAGAGGCGTTTGACCGGACGGCCGATTACGACAGCGCCATCCATACCTATTTCAGCAGCCATCTGGGCGAAAATATGGTCAAGCGGATAAAATTCCATGACGGCAAACAGCTTGGTCGCTATGCCGAGAACTGGCACCAGAAGGGCTGGCTCTATAAATCGTCAGCCAAGGCCTGCAGTATCCCCTGGGCCCGCAAGGTGCACGGTGAGGCGCTGGGTTATAACAATTATCTCGATGCCGAAGGCGCCTTGCAATCGGTCCTGGAAATGAAGGATTACATCGCGGTTTCAATCATCAAACACGCCAATCCCTGCGGCTATGCCACGGGCAAGACGCTGGATGAGGCGTTTGAAAAGGCCTGGGCCGGCGACCCGGTCAGCTCCTTCGGCAGTGTCATTGCGCTTTCCCGGCCGCTGGATATTTCCGTGGCCCAGATACTGGGCGAGCGGTTTGTGGAAGTGGTGGTGGCGCCGTCGGTCAGCAAGGAGGCCCTGGGCTATATCAAATCACTGGGCAAGAAAAAGGAAAACCTGCGTATCCTGGAAGTCGGGCCGCTGGAGAATGTCAACACCTCAATGCTGCGCTTTATTACTGGTGGCGTCATGGAACAGGAACCGGATAACAAGTTCTACCTGACCAAGGCCATTGACGAACTCTTCAAGCGGGCCTTTAAGGTAAAGTGCGAGAACAGCGGCAAGGAACTGACTGTTGGAATGGTGACTAAGGCAAAACTGAATCCCAAGCGCGCCAAGCTCTATGAATTCGCACTGCGTTATGTCAAGCACGTCAAATCCAATGCCATAGGTATCGTCCGCGAGTATGAAGACGGTTTATTCCAGGTCATCGGTATGGGTTGCGGCCAGCCCAACCGCAAGGATTCCGTGGCCCTGGCCGCCCAGAAGGCATACGACCACCTGAAATTAGAATACGAAAGGACCAAGCCCAAAGGCACGATGGCAAATTGGGTTGCTAATGAACTGGCCAGCGACCGGGTGGTCCTGGTCTCGGATGCCTTCTTCCCGTTCCGGGACGGACTGGACAATGCCGCCAAGGTTGGTATCAAATACCTGATTCAGCCCGGCGGCTCCAACCGCGATGAAGAGGTCATCAAAGCCGCTGACGAACACAAGATAGGGATGCTGTTTACCGGCGTTAGAAAGTTTTACCATTAAAGCCGGTTTGGTAGCTAATTGTCAAGTGACCGGGAGCGCAGCGAGCGAACACAAGATAGGGATGCTGTTTACCGGTGTACGGAAATTTTACCACTAATAAAGGATTTGCCACTAAGACCCGAAGGCACGAAGGGAACAACCCCCGTACCCCCCTTAATAAGGGGGACTAATGGGAAAATTCCCCCTTAACAAAGGGGGACTCAGGGGGTTGTTAGTGTCTTGGTGGCAAGGAAGTTTTCTATGAAGCTTAAAACTGTTCCTATTTCCCAGCGTAAAACCCTGGTTGATGTCAGGCACTTTGCCAGGTTAACCCCGCCGTCAAAGGCATTTAATGCCTTTGTCAACTCATTTCCGGATATACTCGGCGGAAGCGACTTTAAGGCGCTGGTTGACTCTATCGTTAGGGCAGTCAAGGCGAAAAAGACGGTGGGCGTTGGTTTGGGCGCGCAC
This sequence comes from Planctomycetota bacterium, assembly GCA_016235865.1. Classification (NCBI taxonomy): domain Bacteria; kingdom Pseudomonadati; phylum Planctomycetota; species Planctomycetota bacterium. The sequence goes on from JACRIK010000014.1 coordinate 5,624, forward strand.
GTAATTAAATGCGGGCTGTCTCCGGTGATTATTGACCTGATGAAGCGCAAGGTCATCAAGGCCATTGCCATGAACGGAGCTACCGCCATACACGACTACGAAATCTCGCTGGTTGGCAGAACCTCAGAGGATGTGGCCGCGAGCATCAAGACCGGTCAGTTCGGAATGGTGGACGAGACCGCCCAGGCGTTTGTCCGGGCATCTAAGGATGCGGTGCTGAATGATAAAGGACTCGGTGAGTCATTAGGCCATCTCATCCTCAAAGACCGCAATAAATACGCCTCGTACAGCATCCTGGCTCAGGCCGCCAAACTGGGTATTCCGGTCACGGTTCATGTTGCCCTGGGCACGGACACGATTCACATGCATCCGGCCATCTCAGGCGCTGAGTTAGGCGAATCATCTCTGAATGATTTCCGTATCTTTACCCAGGTCATCTGCGGGCTGAACAGGGGTGTCTGGCTTAATATCGGCTCAGCCGTGATTCTGCCTGAGGTGTTCCTCAAGGCCGTATCCCTGGCCCGGAACCAGGGCTATAAACTGGACTCCTTCACCACCGCCAATCTGGATATGATACAGCACTACCGTCCGCGGCAGAACGTCACCGGCCGGCCTCTTAGCAAGACATCTGTGGGCATCAATCTCACCGGCCAGCACGAGATACTCCTGCCGCTGTTACGTATGGCGGTGTTGGGTAGGGTAGGCAAATAATTAATACTAGGAAGTAGACGTTAAGACGTTAAAATGAGATTTACAGCATTAGTGCTGATGTTCAACCTATGTGTGTTGATAGCAAGTTGTGCACGACAAGAAAAGGTAGCCACGATCGATGAAGCGTATAAGGACGGATTTGAGAGTGTCGTTCTGGATTACAAGAATAGTACCCAACTAACGGTACTAAACTTACGCCTTAAAGAAGCAGAAGATTATATTAGCAATTCGCCAACCGCAACATTTATCGTTCCCGTTGAAAAAGTTAAATTTGTGAAGGAAGAGTTGACGAGATATAACAGGGGTGGTTCAAGGAATTACCCTGTTGTTCTGGTAAACGTCAAAAATACCAATAACGATAGCCAGATTGTTAATTTGTCATTTCATTACAGTAAATGCACTTTTGATTATTGTTACGAGGCAACAAAGGATAAGGTGATTCCTCTCTGGTCAAGTTTTAGGGATTTTGCTCGAAATTCAAAGACGGTTTACAAGAAGAGGTAGATTTATTCTTAGTGTCTTCGTGCCTTAGTGGCTAATAATTATGAAACAAATCAACTGGTCCGATGAATTCCCCGGCGCGATAACGGTTTGTGATGCCAAGGGGATTATCCTCTATATGAACCAAAAGGCCGGGGAGGTGTTTAAGAAATACGGCGGGCTGAAACTCATCGGCCAGAGCGTGTTAGACTGCCATCCCGGACCGGCGCGAACCAAATTGCGTAAGATGCTGAAAAGCCATAAGCCCAATACCTATACTATCGAGAAAAAGGGGAGAAATGAGCGCCATAAGGGCGCCATGGCGCTTCGGCGCCAGAAGATTATCTTTCAGACACCCTGGTATCTCAAAGGTAGGTATAAGGGATTCGTGGAACTCTCGCTTGAAATCCCGTTTAAGATGCCTCATTTCGTAAGGAAATAATAAGTTCCAGGTGTAATCCGGTGATATAATACTAATTAACCACCGCACCTCTATTTTTATTGAGGCCTTTATCCCTGTTCTTTACCCGTAGTGTAGGTAATCTATACCATGGGGGGAGGTGTTCTATACAGAGGGGGGAGGGTATGGCACCAGATACGGAGAGGTATGGCACCCGATACTGGTAGGTATGGCACCCGATGTGGAGGGGTATGGCACCCGATGTGGATGGGTATGGCACCCGAGGTGGACGGGTATGGCACCCGAGGTGGACGGGTATGGCACCCAGTATGGACGGGTATGGCACCCGATATGGACGGGTATAGCACCCGCTATGGACGGGTATGGCACCCGCTATGGACGGTTATGGCACCCGCTATGGACGGTTATGGCACCCAGTATGGACGGTTATGGCACCCAGTATGGACGGGTATGGCACCCGATGTGGATGGGTATGGCACCCGATGTGGATGGGTATGGCACCCCATATGGATAGGTATGGTACCCGATATGGATGGGTATGGTACCCCATATGGATGGGTATGGCACCCTCTATGGGTATACACCCCCTATCACCATATTTTTGTGATAATACGATGGTAGATAAGTGGTTAGGTAAAAATAGAGGTATTTTTGACCGTCTTTTATTAGGATAGCAGGCTAGATAGTTAATAGGCAGTATCTGCTATGGGGTATATGGCAAGTAAAACAGTTATTTTTGGATGCGTAACTGGTTGGGGTTTTTATGCTCGGATTGGACGGCGATATTTACCAGGATTCCGATGGCGAACATAAAGACGAGTAACCCCGAGCCGCCGTAACTGATAAATGGCAGTGAGATGCCTTTGGTGGGCATTAGGGCGGTGACCACGGCGATATTTATCACGGCCTGGATGACTATCATCAGGGTGATGCCAATGGCCAAGAGCGAGCCGAACCGGTCTTCGGTATGTTCTGATATCTTCCGGCCGTGCCACATCAGGAAGAAGAATAACAGGACTACGAGCAAGGTGCCGATGAGCCCCAATTCTTCACCGATGATGGACAGGATAAAGTCCGTGTGTTGCTGGGGTAGGTAGAAGAGTTTCTGGTAGGACAGACCCAGTCCGTGGCCGAATACACCGCCGGAACCTAAGGCAATCTGGGCCTGGTTTATCTGGTAGCCCTTGCCGGCGCTGTCGGCCATGGGATTAAAGAAGACGCTCAGCCGGGTTTGGATATGCGGATAAAATGACGCCACCAAGGCAAACACCACCGCGCCGACAACCAACCCGATAGGTAGTATATAGCTCACTCTGATTCCGCCGATTATCAGGAGTATGCCGGCAATCAGGGCGATAAAGACCGAGGTGCCGATGTCCGGCTCTATGATAGTCAGGAGGATAGTGAATCCGATGACCAGGGACAGCGGGATGAATCCTTTTTTGAATGACTTGACTTGGTCCGGGTAGCGGTTGACGAATGCCGCGATGAAGATAATCAGGACAATCTTGGCTATTTCGGATGGCTGGAATCCGATTGGGCCGATACGCAGCCAGCGTCGGGCCCCTCCGGCCACGTGCCCGATGCCCGGAATCAGCACCAGGATTAAGAGCAGCCAGGATATGGCCAGCAGGAACGGGCTGACCTTGGCCCAAAATTGGTAGGGGATGCGGCTGGCGATTATCATGGCGATAATCGAGAAGAGAATCAGAATACCTTGCTTCTTGAGGAAGTAGTTGCCGTCCTGGATAGATTTGGCTGACTCAGCCCTGATGGAACTGCTGCTGTAAACCATGATAATCCCGAAGCCGAGCAGGGCCAGGGTAATGAGCAGGATTTTGTGCGAGTTTCGTAGATGCATAGTGTTTAGCTTAGAGCATAGAGCGTATAGGTTATAGTAATATAATTCCAGGGCGCATAGGTTACTATGAAAGACTTCTTCCAAAGCCGGTCATCATTTTACACAATTCTTCAACTGCGCCGGTGAGCTCTTCTTTTACCGGATTAGTTATATATTTTCTTCTGTTAAATACGACAAGCATGCTGACTACTTCATAGGCAGAGCGTTTCGCATAGGTTAAAAAGAGCCTGGTTTCCTTGGTAGTGTCGCACCCGGTTCCTTCGGCTATATTATTGGTGATTGAAAGGCCTGCGCCCCGGAGTTGCTCGGCGAATCTGAATAGGTTCTTTTCAGTTAAATTGTCTGCGATATCAATAAGTTTATCCAAAACATCAATTGATTTCTGCCAGACCTTTAATGTTTCAAACCTGAACATATTTGTTTTCCTATACTCTACGCTCTAAGCTCTATGCTCTAAGCTTTTAGAGTTCAATCTTCAATGTTGCCAGGGTTAAAATGGCCAGTATGGCCGCGACAATCCAGAACCGCAGGGTAATCTTGGGTTCCGGCGTTCCGTTAAACTGGAAATGATGATGGATGGGCGCAATCTTGAAGACCCGCTTGCCCCAGAACCGGAATGAGATAATCTGGATGATGACCGAGAGGGTGTCAATGACAAATATTGCGCCGACCAGGAAGAGCGTCAGTTCTTGCTTGCCGGTGACGGCTACGAATCCCAGGGCGCCGCCCAAGGCAATGGAGCCGACATTGCCCATAAATATCTCGGCCGGGAAACTATTAAACCACAGGAAGCCCAGGCAGGCGCCGACAAAGGCGGCCATGAAGATGGTCAGTTCGCCGCTGCCCGGGATATAGGGAATCTCCAGATAGCCGGTGTAGTCCACGCGCCCGACGATATAAATAATAATCAGATAGGCCAGTCCGGCCATAATCAGGCATCCGGTGGCCAGTCCGTCCAGTCCGTCCGTCAGGTTGACGGCATTTGACGAAGCCATGATGACCAGGGCCACCAGGAAGGGATACCATCGGCCTAATTCGATGCTGATCTTTATGATGGGGATATAGAGGGTGATGGCAGAGGGCTGGTATTCTTTGAAGTAGTGCCAGAGCCCGAAACCCACGGCCAGGCCGATTAATCCCTGGCCCAGTAATTTGGAGAGCTTACTGATGCCGCCGTCTTTTTTGGCCCGGAGTTTGACCAGGTCGTCAATGAATCCCAGGGTCAATAATCCGAAGGTGAGCAGGATGGCGTAGACCACAAAGATATTATCCAGCCGGGCCAGCAGGGTAGTGGTGATTAAGATAGAGCCGATGATGGCAAATCCGCCCATGGTCGGGACCGATGCCTTGTGTTGGTGCAGTTCGACGAGCCGTTCTGAGTCCTTTTTCTCGGTGCGTTCCAACACGCTCTTTTTCTTGAGGAGCTTAATCAGCAGTGGAGTAAATATAAAGACCATGATAAAGGAGACGACCGCAGCCAGCGCGGTCCGGAAGGTGATGTAACGGAATTGGGATACGAAGGACGAGATTAGGTCGTATAACATAAAATAAAACTTTACCCCTCACCTATTCTCTCCCCCAAGGGAAGAGGATAGGGTGAGGGGGTTATATAATCTTCTCCAAAGCATTAGCCCTGGAGCCCTTTAGTAAAACCGTATCGCCCGGTTTAAGTATCTTATTGAGCGTGGGTCGGGACTTATCCACGGTCGCATAATAAAACACCGTTTTATTTCTCGGCTTAAGCCGCAATAGTTTATTCACCGTGTATCTGGCTTCCGGCCCGATGGCCACCACCATATCAATACTGCTTCGGGCGATATCATCCGCCGCTGCTTCATGGAACCGGCGGGAATACCGGTCTAATTCCCGCATCTCGCCGAACACCAGGATTTTCCGGCCTTTGGTCTTCATCCCGGATAAATCATTAATCACCAGCCCGACTGATACTGGGTTGGCGTTGTAGGCGTCGTTTATAAAAGTTATCCCATTTTTGATGCGCTTATCCATGCGCATGGCCGGGAGTTGGAAATCTTTTAATGCCTGGCATATCTCCTTTGGTTTTAGGCCCAGATGTTGAACTGCCGCGAAAGCCGCCAGTGCATTCTTGACATTCCACGAACCAAGAACCGGTATAAAGCAATCATAATGCCCGCCGTTTCTAATTGATACGGCAAATCTTAGGCCGGTTGGGGATACTTTTATCCTGTCCGCCCGGATATCAGATGAACCGTTAATACTAAATGTTACTGATTTATATTCGGCATATTTTGCCAATCTCTTAAGCCCTTTATTAGTAGAGTCAAACACTGCCTGAGCGTGGTTTTTCAGGGATTTAAACAAAGAGGATTCCTCTTTGAAAACACCGTCCGGGGTCTTTAAACCGTCCAGATGGGTGGCGGAGATATTGGTAATGACCGCGATATCGGGCTTGAGTATCTCGGCCAGGTAGTCAATCTCGCCGGGTTTGTTGGTGCCAACCTCAGCCACCAGGTATTGTGATTTTTCATCGACTGAAAGTATGGTTAGGGGCAGGCCGATAAAGTTGTTGAAACTCCTGGGCGATTTGGTTACCGCGTATTTCTTGGATAGGATATGGGCAATCATATCCTTGGTGGTAGTCTTGCCGTTGCTGCCGCCGACGGCGATGACCGGGATAGTCAGTTGCTTGCGGTAGTAGACGGCAATATCGCCTAGCGCCAGAAGAGTATCCTTGACTTTTATGATAGGGGGTCGGGTGGATTTAATACCTTTGGGAATACGAGAAGCTATAATGGCTGATGCGCCCTGGCTGACAGCCTTTTTGATGAAGTTATGGCCGTCAAAGTGTTCGCCTTTGAGCGCAATAAACAGGTCGCCTTTCCGAATGTCGCGGGTGTCCGTGGAAATCCGGCGGATAACGAGTTCGCACAGGTCCCCGCTGGGCACGTCAAAGGGCGCGGTAAAGATGCGGTTCTTTTTCGAGGCGATAATCCGGCCTTTAGTGGCCTTGATTATCTCGTACAGGTGTAATGGCATCATTAGATATATTATCGGCAGATTTTAGGCATCCCATTATCTGAATTATCTGTGTTTACCCCCACACCAATTTATTGGTGTGCGGGGTTTATCTGTGGTTGCAACTTTCTTGAATAGTAAAACTGATTTTGCTATGATATTGTTATGTCACAATATTTTGCCGGAATAGACGTGGGCGCCTCGGCTGTCAAGGTGGTTATTATCAATGACAAGAAAGAGGTGGTGGCCAAGGCATTACGTAAGACCGGCGTGGATATTGTCAATTCAGCCCAGGCAGCTCTGGACGAAGCCCGTACCTCGCTTAATATTGCGCGAATGTTCTCGACCGGATTCGGCCGGAGCAACCTGCCCTTTGTTCAGGGGGCCATCACCGAGATTTCCGCCCATTCCAAGGGTGTCTACTATTATTTCCCCAGGGCGTTGACCATTATTGACATCGGCGCCCAGGATAATAAGGTGATTCATCTGGATAACAACGGCCATATGGTTAATTTCAAAATGAACCGCAAGTGCGCGGCCGGCACCGGCGCCTTTCTGGAGGAGATTGCCTATAAGATGGATATTCCGATGTCCGAACTTAATGGACTGGCCAAACGCTCTGATAATCCGGTCGAGCTGGGCAGTTATTGCACGGTCTTTACCGCCACCGAGATTCTGACGCGCATCCGCGAGGGCAAGCAGAAAGAGGATATTATCCGGGGCGTCTATAGTTCGGTGGTAAAGCGGATTGTCGAGATGGATCCGTTGCAGGGTGAGGTGGCCATTACCGGCGGCGTGATTGCTCATAATGACGTGATAGTGGACTTGTTGAAGAAGTACGCACAGAAGGATGTGCTGATACCGCCCAGCGCCCAGTTTACCGGCGCGCTCGGCGCGGCGCTAATGGCACTGGGATTCTAAAATGTTAACGATTTAGAATATTAGGAATGGTATCTATTACCAAATTAACGCTGAGACGGGATGGAAAACAGGTAATCATTCATACAAATGGCTATATCTGCCGGTCCAAGGAGGAGCTTTTGAAAAGCGCCGCCTTTAAACGGGTGGTCGGCTGGTATGTTGATTATCTCAGCAAGCACGACTTGTTGCTTCTTAAGTCATTAAACGGTAATATAGCCAGGAAATCAACGGTTGTCGATTTGGTTAAACTTTTAGTCGGGTTGGAGAATGCACCGTTAAGCGAATTGGCGCGGGTTTCCCCCGGTCTGAAGATTTACCTGAAGAAACGCGAATTGCTCCACGAGTTTGCGGAGGGTCTTTACAACTTCTGGCGCAGTTACGGCCGTTTCCTGGTCTGCCATTTTGATCCTGAAGCCAGGTCGGGATATGAGGAAAAACCTTACCGCACCTTTAACCAGACCGTGGAGCAGCTTACCCATATTGTCAGGAGCGCTTATCGCGACATCTGCGAAAATATCACCGGCGACCACCCACGGGTTTACCGCCAGGTCTCAGCCGGCTGCGAAGTCGGATTGATAGTAACACCCAAATCCTGGCCCGCACCCAAGGGTTTATACAGTAAACTTAAAAATACATCTTTCATCCGCCAGGTCTGGATACACCCGCCGCTGATTATTGACCCGCCGATGAACAAACGGACCGGCCAATTCCAGCGGATTTATGAGAATCCCCTGAAGTACATCTCGCCGGATGAAGGCAAATGGTTTTGCTATCCGGCCCGGGTCGGGCATCTGGTCATATTTATATATTTCCATCAATCGGTTATCGGATTGGGATGCGCCTTGTCCAATTTATTTGAGTTGGCCGGCGATGAACAGATAGCCGAGGGCCCTGATGCCGTATATTTCTATGGCGCATCGCCTGAGAGTTTGGCCCGGTTCGGGAAAATGCCGACCGTTTTCTATGACGACGAGCCGAACCGGATTTTGCTTGCCGCGGTGCCGGCCGGCGACGAATTCGGCTATTTCGGATATCTCAAGAAGATGGTTCTGACGCTCCACAATATCATTATGCTCAAACAGGGCCGGATGCCTTATCATGGTGCGATGTTCCGGATTATACTAAAAGACGATACCCGGGCCAATATCCTGATGATGGGCGATACGGCCACCGGCAAATCAGAATTACTTGAGGCTTTCCGGACCCTGGGCCGCGATTATATCCAGGAATTAAGAATAATCGCCGACGATATGGGGTCGCTGGAGATTAAGCCCAATCGCACCATTGCCGGTTACGGAACGGAAATCGGCGCCTTTGTCCGTTTGGACGACCTGCAACCGGGCTTTGCCTTTGGACAGATGGACCGGTCAATCTTTATGAGCCCGCAGAAAATCAATGCCCGGGTGGTTTTGCCAGTTACTACTATGGAAGAAGTTTTGCGTGGTTATGAATTAACTATGCTGTTTTATGCGAACAACTACGAATCCGTTGACGACAATCATCCGGTGATTGAGCGATTCTCAAATGCCGAAGAGGCGCTGAAGGTTTTCCGGGAAGGCGCGGCTTTGTCCAAGGGCACCACCACGGCCACCGGATTGGTACATACCTATTTTGCTAATATTTTCGGCCCGCCGCAATACCGGACGTTGCATGAGAAGATTGCCCGTAGGACATTCAAGGCCGCCTTTGATTCAGGCGTTTTCGTGGGCCAGATACGGACCCGGCTGGGGATTGCCGGCTGCGAAACCAAAGGCCCCCGGGCCGCAGCCCAGGCGTTATTTGAGTTAATCAGAGAAAGAACATTATTAGAGACGTCTGTATATGCTAAATAGACAACGAGGTTTATCCTCGTTGATATGCTTGGGAAATAACCATGAATAAAGAATGCCCGAACACTAAACTCAATCTGGCGCACTGCAATTGTACCTATACGCCTTGTGACCGGAAGGGCAATTGTTGCGAGTGCTTGTATTATCACCGGCTGAATAACGAACTACCGGCCTGCTTTTTCCCCAATGATGTGGAAAAGACCTATGATCGTTCAATAGAGAGATTCATACAATTAGTGAAGAGGTAATTACAGGGATAAAATGAAAGTTGTTATTACATATATTTTTCTCATTCTTATATTGGGGCTTACATCTGTGGAATGCTCAAATAGAGAGACAGTTATAAAGCAAGTACTGAACAAGAAATCCACTTTAACATCTCTCTCACCGGGAAAAGCTGTTGAAGAGACGATTAAAATGATATATCAGGATATTAAGGCACTGAATGGTGTTTTCCCTCAGCTTGCAGAGATTGAATTAGCTAATGTCGGTTTAAATAGCTTTCGCTATGAATATGGATTTATAGATGACGGCAAAATGAAAGGGCCTTCGTTTGAGAAGAATGGTTGTGGGGTTTATGTTGAGATTGAATATCCGATCTATCCTGATAATCTAACTCAATTAAAATCATATGATTATCCGGATATTAATCTCAGGTTTTGGCGTTTAGTCAGGGCAGACCCAAACAGTGACTATACAAAAGAATTTAATTCAACCGTGAATGAAATTATTAGTAATAGGATGAATACTTTAATCCAACACCTTAAGGATGGTAAGAAATAAATCTGTGTAATCTGTGGCAGAATGGAAAGAAGATTAGTTATGTTAGATTCATTATTTTCCCCAAAATCCATAGCGGTCATCGGCGCGTCAAACCGGCCCCTGACCATCGGTTACCGGATTATCCAGAACCTGAAAGACATCGGATTCAAGGGCCCGATTTATCCAATCAATCCCAAGGATCCGGAGATAAACGGCCTAAAGGCCTATCCGTCCATTACGGCTGTGCCGGGCGGGGTTGACCTGGCTCATATCGTGGTCAAGAATACCATGGTGCCACAGGTGGTTGAGGAATGCGGAAAGAAAGGCGTTAAGGCGGTGATTATCAATACGGCCGGATTCAAAGAAATCGGCGGCGCGGGCATAGAACTGGAGAAGCAAATAAAGGAAATAGGCAAGAAATATGGCGTGCGCATCTTCGGCCCGAACTGCCAGGGCGTGATGAATACCGAAGTAACCAACCCGGTTTATGCCAATTTTACCTTTACCCGGATTAATCCGGGTTTTATCTCCATCCTGGCCCAGAGTGGCGGGGTGGGCGAGGTGATTAACCAGCGCCTGGCACAACTGGACGTTGGTATTCGGATGTACGCCTCGAACGGCAATGCGGCGGATATTTCCATCCCGGAAATTATGGAATATTGGGGCAGTGATGATAAGACCCGGGTGATTATCTTGCACATTGAAAGCCTGGCCAATCCGCAGGAGTTTATCCGGGTGGCCAGCCAGATAACTCCGCACAAGCCGATTCTTGGGATGAAGACCGGCCGGACCGCCATGGGCGCCCGGGCCGTGGCTTCACACACCGGCAGCTTGATGAAGGCGGACACAGCTATCGAAGCTGTATTTAAGAAGTGCGGTATTATTAGTTTTACCAATCAGGAAGATATCTGCCAGGCGGCCATTGCCTTTGCCTCACAGCCGGTGCCGCTTGGGCCGAGAGTAGGAATCATTACCAATACCGGCGGGCCGGCCATTATTGCCACTGATGAATGCATTGAAGGAGGGCTGACTATTGCCGATATCTCTGAAGACACCAAGAAACATCTCAAGGCCAATCTGTTTCCTGAGGCCAGTGTCAATAACCCGGTTGATGTCCTGGCCACGGCCGGGCCCAAGGAGTTTGCGGTGGCCATTGAGTCGCTGCTCAAGGACTCGAATATTGATTCTATTCTGATTAACTTTGTCACGCCGTTCTTTGTCGACTGTGCCGGCGTGGCCCGGGAGATGAAACGCATCGCGGCTACGGCCCAAAAACCGATTGTCATTAATAACATGACCGATAAAAAACAGTGGGCCGAAACACTGGAAATCATCAAATCCAGCGGCATTCCGGCTTATGACCTGCCGGAAACCGCAGCCAAGGCGTTGGTGGCACTGACTAAATACGGCGAATACCGGAAGAGGTTATCAGGAAGCAATGATATTAAGGTGTCAGAACCAAAGGATGTTAAAGCCCAGGCCACCCGGGATATTATTTCTAACGCCCGAAAATCAGGCCGGGAATTCCTGTCGCTGGGTGAGGCGCTGGGCGTGCTGTATAATTATAATATCCCGACCGCTAAATTCGTCATTGTGGATAAGCCCGAGGATATTCAGGTCTCGGCCGGATATGTCGGATTCCCGCTGGTGCTTAAGATTGATTCGCCGGAAATCATCCATAAGACCGAGCAACAGGCCGTGATACTTAATATTACGAACAAGGAACAGTTGGCTAATGAGATTGTTAATATTCGAAAGAGATTCGGCGGTAAAGTGGCTAAATACCTTATCCAGGAATACCTGACCGGCGGCCGGGAGGTGATTATCGGCGCTAATTACATGGAAAATCTGGGCCATTTGATAATGTTCGGCCTGGGCGGGATATTCGTCGAGGTGATGAAGGATGTGGCTTTTGCCATCAATCCCTTAACCTATCTTGAGGTGCAGGAAATGATTCGTTCGGTTAAGGGTTATAAGATGCTTGAGGGCGTCCGCGGGCAGCCGGGCATTGATATGGACCGGCTCATTGAGATTATGATGAGGGTGTCGCGGCTGCTTAAGGATTGCCCGGAAATAAAGGAGTTGGACCTCAATCCGGTGGTGCTGTATCCTGAGCGCGACCGGTGTAAGGCCGTCGATGTCAGAATAAGGATATAATCGAAACCGCTAGGGATGCGCGGGCGTGTGTTGTTCGATTATTTTCAGGGCATTAGGTATTGTATCGGTAAACGAGAGCATCTTGGACATGCCGAGCATCTCGAATATTTCCCTGACTTTTGCTTTGGGATTAACCAAAACAATGATACCTTTATTTTCTGCGGCCACGCAGTGGACGGCGATAAAAATACCGGCCCCGACGCTGCTCATATAATCGACTTTGGATAAGTCCACGATGAGTTTGTAATTATTCTTTTCCATCAGCTGGTCGAAGGATTCTTCGAATTTTTGGCAGGAGAACGCATCAATAAAACCCTCCAGTGAAACTATTGTAATGTCGTTCTGGGCTTGGGTGTTTAGTTTTAGCATAATTACTTCCCTCCTTTTTGTCCGCTGATATCGCGGAATATACCCTGAATGACTTTTCGGTTGTTAATTTTCATCACCCGGGAACTGATCAGGACCGGCACAATAGTGCCGTCTTTTCTTGCCACCTGTTGCCGGTCTGTCTCGACTATCCGGCCCATTTTTACATGGTTTTTGAAGTGTTTTTCGTAATAGTCTTTCTTTTGGAGCGGGTGGAGTTGCGACTGGTGCATTCCGATGATTTCTTTTCTTGAGCGTCCCAGCAGGACTTCGGCTTCTTTGTTGCAGTCAATTATTACCCCGGTTTTGGCGTCGCCAACAAAGATGGCGTCATTGGCTTTCTCGAATAAGTCGTGGTGGTGTTTATTGTGTGCGCTGGTTGATTGGAACATCTCGTATATATCATTAAATAAGAATTTTACTAATTCATTAGAGTCTCCGGCCTTAATCAGGCGATGGACTTTTTGAGCGGGCGCGCCATTGGAAACCCGGCAGATGATGTGTGTGCTTAGGCCCAATACTTTAGCCAGTTCAACTAGTTTAGGCAGGCGGGGAACCGGGTATTTGCCGGTTTTAAATTCGTGGAAGTTCTTCTCATCCATTTTCCATCTGCGGGCAATCTGCCGGTCTGAAACCTCCGTGCCTAATACTAGGCGGATGAATCTGTAAAGATTGATGGAGTCCTTGAATACTTTTCGTTTCTTTTCCATACTTAGGTTGTCCTTTTTTGCTTATTGTCTGCCCCCGGCAGTGGCAATCACTTAAAATACCGGTGAATTTTGGCAATATACCAATGTTATGGCATTATGTCAAGAAAATATGAATAATTTAGTGAAAATATTGGTATGGATGTGGTGGTGGGATTTACCAGTGAGCATCTCCGCCGGCTATCCGTTTAGTTGCCTGTGTTTCTGGAGAATGCTGTCAGCCAACCGGTCTAAGGCCTTAAAATCAGTTTCCTTGGGAAATCCCCTGATGATAACCGGCTCGATGACTTCGACTTTGAGATTAGTCAGCATTCCGGTAATCTGTTCGGCCATCTTGCCGCCCCAGCCGTAAGAGCCGATAAGTGAAGCGAATTTCGCCTTGGGTCTCAGGGCATTGGTCAGGTAGGTGGCATAAAGCGCGGCCGGATGCGGTCCGACCAGCACGGTCGGTGAGCCGATAACGATAGTCGCCGCATCAACCAGGGCCATAGCCAACTCGCCGATGTCGGTTTTGGTCAGGTTGAACGGCTTTACCGATATATTCCGCTTAATAAGCGCCTCGGTAAAGTAATCAACCATTTTTTTAGTCGAGCCGTGCATGGAAACATAAGGGATGAGCACTTCGTTCTTGACATCATCAGATATCCAGTCCTTATAGGCGTCCATGATAAATGACGGCTTGGGGTAGGCCGGCCCGTGGCTTGGGGCGATTATTTCTATCGGCAGATCCTTTATTTTTTCTATGTGCTTTTTGATGCTGGTTCTGAAGGGCATCATTATCTCCGCATAGTATCGCTTAGCCGACCGGTAGACCAGTGGTTCATCAGTCACATACAGGTCGCTGGTGGCCAGATGCGAGCCGAATAAGTCGCACGGGAACAATATCTTATCTTCCTTGAGATAGGTCAGCATGGTTTCCGGCCAGTGCACCCAGGGCGCCAGGATAAAATCCAATGTCTTGTCGCCCAGTGAAATGGTTTCCCGGTCTTTGACTTCAATAAAGCGGTTATCAGGAATGAGCAGTAAATCCTTGAGCATCTCCTTGCATTTCTGGTTGGTTACCACTTTGGCCTGCGGGTAGAGCTCCAGAATCTTGGGGATGGTGCCGGAGTGGTCCTGTTCGGCGTGATGGCAGATTACATAATCAATCTTGCCGACTTCCAATTCCTTTAGGTTGCTTATAAGTTCCGATTCCTTGGCCGGGTCAACCGAATCCAGCAGGGCGGTTTTATCAGTGCCTTTTATCAGGTAGGCATTGTAGCTGGTTCCCTCCGGCAGGGGAATCAATTCGTCGAATAGGCGGCGGTCCCAATCAATCGCTCCGACTGAAAAGATATTGGTTTTTATTTCTCTGGCGGGCATAGTTATTATTCCTTTCCGGTTATATTTTCTCGAATACGGACTTATCAGCCCCGCAGGTCGGGCAGACCCAGTCATCCGGTATATCCTTAAATTGAGTGCCGGGTTTTATGCCGCTGTCCGGGTCGCCTTTGGCCGGGTCATAGATATAGCCGCAGACCGTGCATTTATATTTCTCGGATATAACAGCCGTCTTCTGGGCAACGTCTTCTTTAATATAGGTCGGGGCTGACTTGGGCGCCTTGCCGCCTTTGATTTCGTGATAATAGGCGTAGGTCATGGGTTCCTTGTCGTTCAATATTTCGGCATCAACCACCTTGCCGACAAATATCGTATGGGTTCCGACATCCATTGAATTAATCACCTCGGCTTCCAAATAGCCAATGGAATAATCCAGGACTATCGGCGCGCCGGTTACGCCAATCTTGTATTTGACATCTTTGAATTTGTCGATGGTGCGGCCGCTTTTGAACCCGAATGTGCCGATGAACTGCATCGGTGCCTCTTGCGACAGGATAGCCGCGGTAAATATCTGGCTGGCTGTGATGTATTCATGGGTTAGGTTGGTCTTGCAGATGCTCACCGCAATGGTGGCTGGTTCCGAGGTGATCTGGAATACGGTGTTGGCAATCTGGCCGTTGAACCTGCCGTCTTTCCTGGAACTAACCACGTACATCCCGTAACTGATTTTCCAGAGAGTCTTATTATTCATGGTATTAATCTTTGCTGGCTATCCTCGGCTTCCTCCGGTTCCTCGGTCAGGCTGATGATTTCTTCAGGCGCCGGAAGCGTCTGGACGTTTCTTAATTTCTTGTCAATAGTGCGTGATTTCCGGGCCGCGTCGTCAATGATATTGCCCGCCTCCTGGACTTTTTTCTGGGCGCGGTCAAGGATTTCCCCGAACTTGGCGAACTCGGTCTTGATGGTGCCCAGGATGGCCCAGACCTCGCTGGAGCGTTTCTCGATGGCCAGGGTCCGGAATCCCATCTGCAGGCTGTTCAGGAGCGCGCCCAGCGTGGTCGGTCCGACAACCAGGACATGATACTCCCTCTGCAGGGTTTCCGACAAACCCGGCCGGCGCAATACCTCGGCATACAATCCCTCAATCGGCAGGAACAGGATGCCGAAATCAACCGTATGAGGCGGGTCCAGATATTTATTCCGGATATCCTTGGCCTCGGCCTTTATCCGGATCTCCAGGAGTTTCCCGATTTCCTCGACTAACGGCATGTTGGCCTTTTCCTGGGCGTCCACTAATTTCTGGTAATCCTCCATGGGAAATTTGGCATCTATAGGCAGCCAGACGACATCCTTGCTGTCCCGGCCCGGCATCTTTATGGCGAACTCCACCCGGTCGTTGCTGCCTTTCTTGGTGGCGACATTCTTGGCATATTGTTCGGGGGTTAGGATTTGTTCCAGCAGGGCGCCCAATTGTATCTCACCCAGCGTGCCTCTGGTCTTGACATTGGTCAGCACCTTTTTCAGGTCGCCCACGCCTGATGCCAGTGATTGCATCTCGCCCAATCCGCGCTGGACCGATTCCAGTTGGGTATTGAGCAGATTCATGAACCGGTCCAGCCCGCTCTGCAGGGACTCGGATATCTCCTTCCGGTTCTGGCATATCTCTTCTTTTACGACCCGTTCGGTCCGTTCCTGGGTCGCGGTGTTAGAGGAATGCCTGGTCAGCAGGATGACTACCAGGATAACCAGGGCGATGTTAAACGCCACCAGCAGGAATAACAGGATTTCACTCATTGGCTTGATTATAAATAATCAGTCGGACAAAGCAATATTTAATTATTCTTAATATTCTCTGACTGGCCCGGGTTGCTGGGTGGCTCGTCATTTTTGTCGGCGAGTGCGTTGTAATCTGCCTTGGGCATAAAGAATTTTGGTAGGCCTATAAATCCCTCCTTGGCCTCTGTTATCAGATGCATAACCAGCTGGACCATGGGTTTTTCCTTGGGGTCGTTTATTTTGGCAAACCATATCAGGCATCCGAACCTGCCGACAGAAACCAGCCAGAGAACGATAGGGATAGCATGCAGAGATAAGAATGTCCGATTGGCAACCAAATCTACAACCCAGCCGCTAATAAGCATTGGGATGGTAAAAGTCAGTCCTACTAAGGCGGAATAAATACCCAGGTAAATCTCACGGCCGTGCTTGGGGATAAAGGCCAGCTGGAGATTGAGAATGGCAATAGTGAATCCGCTCCACATCAGTCCGCTGGAGATGGCGTCGAGATAAATCAGGGCGGTAAAATTGGGGCTGGACACCACGTAGAACAGGGGGTGGAATGCCGTGACATAGAGCGTGAACAGGATAACGGTCTTGTTACCGAAGCGGTCGATAATCTTACCCCAGACCATAAGAGACAGTATGGTGAACAGCGGCGCCAAGAATAAATCGCAGGTATTCACCGCGGTCAGCGACATCTGAAGGTGTTTAAGTCGGAAAAGACCCCAGAATGGAGCCGAGAACCCATTGACAATATGCCAGATAGTCATCACCAGAAATAAGACCTTCAAGTCCTTGTTCTTGAGGATATACTTGATTGCAGCGACAATGGTTACTTTATCGCCTGAGATATCCTTGTCATCTTTCGGCACCGGTTTGACGTAGGGCGGCTCTGGCTGTTTTATCAGGAATATCATGGATGGCAGGGCGCCGGCAAAAACAGCTAAAATAAATATTAAACCAATCATGATAAATAAAAATGTTTGGTCAGGGGCCATAAATGCCGGAGTTACGAACGAAAACGCTCCAATTAATGGAATGCTGTAGTTATTCTTAACAAAGGTGTAGAGCCATCCTGCGAGAACTCCAGTGGGGTTAACTATTGTACAGAGTAGGTTGCGTCGGCTGAAATATCGGCCGCGCAGCGCAGAGGGGATGGCGTCGGCCATCCAGGATATCCATGAGTTTCCGGCTATGGCCATGGATAGGTTTATGATGGCGTAAACTATAAAGAATAATGATAGAACTTTTGTTTTAGGGAATAGGAATGGAATAATAGCAATCAGTAGCCAGGCGAAACGAGAGATGTTGGCGGTAATAATGGTAAGTGGCTTTCTCAGGTGCATGTGTGATTGTAGCCAGTGTGCTGAAATCGGTTGAATCAGTAAGGCGAAATTCGGTATGGCCGACACTAACGAGAATTGAAAATATGATGTGTCGTATGCGAGTAAGTAGTAAGTGAGAAAATTACCGCCGGCCAAGACCGCGTGGAACTGGGCAAAGACGCCGTCCCAGATGGATAGGTTTAACGATGAACGCCTCTGTTGAGGCGAGAAATCTTCAGCCATAGTGTTCAGAACCTAGCCTTACCTAATCAATCGGGTATTCAGGTCCGTGGAACATCTCGCTTTCCATGAGTTCCTTGTCTTTTTTCCGGCTGTCCGGCTTGCGATGTTCCCGCTCCACGATGTTGGACAGAATAATGGTGAATACCGGAGGTTCTTTGACCTCAATAATCTCGTTGAACCTGATGGTGATGGCGGTTCTGATTTTGTCAGTCACCTCGGTGACATTGGTGCCTTCCCAGACCGAGAAGGTGGTGTAAATCTGGATGGGCTTGTTCTCCGGCTTGCGGACCTTATAGACCCGGATATGGGCGTCGTTGATTTCCGGCAGTTTCCGGACCGCCCGGCGCAGGGAGTTTTCTATGGCCGAGATGGCGATGGAGAACGAGCCGGCTTGGGAACTGACCTTGACGCTCGAGGCGTAATTCCGGGTGACCCAGCGGCCGATAAGATAAAGCAGATTAAATAGAATAAGATAGAATGCGCCGATGGCCAGCAGCCAGCGATAGGTATCTCCGCTGTCATTCAGGTCGCTGGCCCATTTACCGATCATTCCCAAATCTATGACATTGCCGACCCATAAAAGCGAGAGCACAGTAAAAAACACTGCCACCATCCAGTTAACGGTTTTCATTATTGCAGAGATTGTCTTCATAAATATGACTCCAGAAGCCACTGATTGCACCGATTGAGATTAATTATCAGTGCTTATCATGGTGAACCTATAATACAATATATGTTTATAAATGTCAAATAATATAAATATTAACGTCCCGATGCCTTCGGATGCGGGGCGCTCCGCTCGTGAGCATCGGAGCGCAGCCGCATATCCGTCAATTCCTTGGGCAGCATTCTGGTTAAGACCTCGCAGCCCTGGGCCGTCACCAGCACCATATCCTCAATCCGGACGCCGATTTTGCCGGGCAGATAAATCCCCGGCTCGACCGTAAAGACCATCCCGGGCTTGAGCGTTTCCTTATTCTTGCCGCCTATCCGGGGCTGTTCATGGACCAGCCGGCCCACGCCGTGTCCCAGACTATGCCCGAAGTATTTACCATAGCCCTTTTGCTTGATATAACCCCGCGCCGCGTCGTCCAGGTCCTTGATAATTGCGCCGGGCCGGCATTTGGCAATGGCCCGTTTCTGGGCCTCCAGGACTATCGCGTATATCTTCTTGGCCAGAGGTGAAATCCTGCCCCGGAACAATACCCGGGTGGTATCAGAGTTGTAGCCGTTGACCCGGGCGCCCCAGTCAATCAATATGGCGCAGTCCTTGGTCACCTGCTTATCCGAGACCGGCGCATGCGGCAAGGCAGCCCGCTCGTCAACAGCAATGATGGTGCCGAAAGCGCTGCCTTCAGCCCCGTATTTGCGCATGGTGTAATCCATCTCATTGGACATCTGCTTTTCCGAAACCCCGGGCTTGATGAATCGTTTAAGCTTATTAAAGGCGTCAACCGCGCACTTGATGGATTTTCTGATATTGGCGATTTCCTCCGGCGTCTTAATAGCGCCCAAAGATTCTATGGCGCCCTGGGTCGGCACTAACTTGATAGGCTTCTTCAGCCGCTTTTTCAGTTCATTATAAGAGGTTAGATTTATGAAGACCGACTCGAAGGCCAGGCGTTTGCCGAACTTACGGGAATTCATCATCTTGGCGACTTCGGCGAACAGCCCGTCTTTATGACGGACAATCTTGATATCCTTGTCCGTGATTTCTTCCTGCGCCTGGACAATGTATCTGAAATCGGTAATCAGGTAGGACTTTTTGGGCGTGACCAGCAGAAAACTATCCCCGCCGGTAAAGCCGGACAGATACTGGACGTTATTGGCATTAAGCACCAGGAAGGCATCGCATTTCAGTTCCGGTAGTTTCTGGCAGAATTTGGCTAAATACTTGTTCATAATCCATTCTTTCTTTACAACGGGCCCTGTGCGCAGCACTGGTCGGGAGTACGCCGAAGGCGAACGCACCGGGTACTTAAACGAGTAACAACCCCCTCGTCCCCTTTAATAAGGGGGAATTAGTGTACCCCGAATTAGTCCCCCTTAACAAAGGGGGAATTAAAGGGGGTTGTTAATTTCCCTTGACTGACCACATCTTTTTAGTATAAGATTGAAATTATGTCAACGAATCAGAAGAATGTTTTAATCCAAACCTTTGGTTGCCAGATGCCCCTCGCGATAGCGATGGTCGGGAGCACCCCGAAAGCTTTCGGGGAGCGCACCGGGAGGCATCAAACGGATAGGTAAAACTATGTCTAAAAACCTGCTTATGCAAACCTTCGGCTGTCAGATGAATAAACTTGATTCCGAACTAATCTCCGGCTCATTCATCGACGCCGGATACAAACTGGTTGATTCCGAATCACGAGCCGATGTCATCCTGGTCAATACCTGCAGTGTCCGCGAACACGCCGAGGAGCGGGTCTATTCCCGGATGATGAATCTCAAGCCGTTAAAGGCCAAGAAACCCGGCCTGGTCATCGGCATCATCGGCTGTATGGCCCAGAAGGACAAAGAGGGCATCTTCAAGCGACTGCCGCATGTCTCTCTGGTCTGCGGCCCGCATCGGTATAAGAGTATTGTTAAACAGGTGGATAAGCTACGCACCAAAGACACTGACAAAGTGGTCTGCGCTGATAAAGAGGGTCTGGTCAAAGGCGAGTCATACGAACACTCCACCTTTCTGGCGGATAAAGACCGCGCCTATGTTCAGGTAATGAGGGGCTGTGACAATTTTTGCAGTTATTGCATCGTGCCTTATGTCAGAGGCAAGGAAATCAGCCGCCCGCCTGAAGATATTATTGACGAGGTCGGCTCGCTGTTAGATAGGGGAGTCAAGGAGATTACTCTGCTCGGCCAGAATGTCACGGCGTACGGCAAATCGCTGTCCCTTGATGTCATTGCGAGGAGCGAGACCCCTCGCTTGTCATTGCGAGCCCCAACGGGGCGAAGCAATCTCATTTACTCGGAACAGGCTCCGCAATCTCATGGATTGCCACGGTCTGACGCCTCTGGCGTCATCCCTCGCAATGACAATGTTAATAAGTATAATCTCTCCTGTCTTCTTAAAGAGTTAGTCATTCGTCATTCGTCATTAGACATCTCCTTCATCACTAGCCACCCCTCAGATGTAACCGACGAACTCCTAACCACCATGGCATCGCTGCCGCAGGTGAAAAGGGAACTCCACATGCCGGCGCAATCAGGGTCAGACCGAATCTTAAAGATGATGCGGCGCAGATATACCCGGGCTGAATATTTGGACATAGTGCGGAAGGCAAAGGAACTCATGCCCGATATCAGGATTGTCTCGGACTTTATTGTCGGATTCCCGACCGAGACCGATGCGGATTTCCAGGACACGGTTTCGCTGGTCAAGGAAGCCAGATTTTATAAGGTATTTATATTCAAGTATTCGCCCCGTTCCGGCACTAAGGCATCCAAAATGGCCGACGATGTGGCGATGGAGATAAAGAAGTATCGAAATAATCGCTTGTTAGAGGAGTTTAAGAAAACAAAATAGGGCGGGGGATTTTGATATGAAAAAAATAGAAGTATTAAAAAGAAAAGCCAAAAAAGGCGATGTTGATGCTATTTGCGACCTGGGATATTTTTATCAGAACGGAATTGGAGTTAGGAAAAACTTCAGAAAAGCATTTGAGTATTATAAACAGGGCCCAAAATTGCATTCGGCTTATTTGGTTGCTTGCCTTGCTGAGGCTTATGGATGTGGAGAAGGTGTTAGAAAGAATCTAAAGCTTGCATTTAAATACCACGACTTAGCCGCAATAAATGGCGATTCAGATGCTATGACTAGTTTAGGCGTTTGTTATCGTTATGGGAAAGGGGTCAAGAAGAATGAAAAAGAAGCTGTTAAGTGGTATAAAAAAGCAGCCAAGCAGGGACAAATAAATGCTCTTTATAATATAGGCCTTTGTTATATGAACGGAGAAGGCGTTAGAAAAGATCTAAAGAAAGCGTATGAATACTTTAAATCTGCGGCAAAGAAAGGACATAAAGAGTCTAAATATAATCTCGCCAAAATCAGAAAGTTTTTGTAATCACGGGCCGAGGATGGGAGAATAAATTAATGATTTTTAATATACCTTCTAAGGATGACGTTAAGGATTTATTAAGCCAAATATTAAATCAGCAAAAATTAACCTATAGTGACTTGGTGAACTTGATTACAAAGACAAGGCTGTTGATTGAAGGGGAGAATTTACGAAATGAATATCAAACGTTAAATTTTTACTGCGATTGGTGTTTACACACGGTTATTTCTAGATCTGCTAAAGGTTATAAAATACTAGAGCAAATAGCTGATATTTTTCTGGATGATGCCAGGGTTGATAAGAAAACTCATACAAACACGCGTATGTGTGAAGTTGTGTCCCTTAAGGAATTGAGACAAGAATTTATATCTCTTTATACACAATATGGGATTCCTGTTTTTTTATTTACAGATAAGCAACGGTGGAAGGGGTTTTGTGGAATGTTGTTAAAAGAATTGATGCATAAACCAATCGAATTTCAGCCAATGTCAAAAATGAGTAAAGAAGCAAAGAAAATTTATGATTCTATAATGAACAAAACCAAGGGCACTAATTTAGCTCCGTGTAAATTTGTTATATCAGGTGATATAAACCATGGTGTGTTTTGGAATGTAACTTTAATTTCTAAACCTAATGTCCTAGTATCCGGTCCTCTTCTTTTTACTGAAACGGACAAAGATTTTTCAAGCGGCGATCAGGGTACACACGCCTAACTTATCAGTGCCCATCAACTCCGTGGACAGCGTGTTTGATTAATACTTTACCCGCTTGTAAATCACCAGTATTTTCCAGAACGGGCTTGACAAACCACAGGTAAAGGGTATAATATTATTGGGTAGGGTGGTAGGACGTAGATTTAGCGTCTTTTCATCCCTTCTTATAACGGCTTCGTTACGAGTTATAACGGCAACGTTACGAGTTATAACGGCAACGTTACGAGTTGTAACGGCAACGTTACGAGTCATAACGGCAACGTTACGGGTCATAACGGCAACGTTACGAGTCATAACGACACCGTTACGGGTCAAAGTCAGGTGATTTTGTGCTTAAATCAGCGCATTTCACCGTTTAATCAGGTGGTTTTAAGGGTGATTTAGGAGTTTTCCCGCCGGAGGCATATACGCCTCTGACGGAGATGGTTGTTTACATGGTCCGCCTACGCCCTTATGGGCTTTGGCGAGATGAATTAAAAGGGGATTTAGTTGGTTCTGATTGCCCCCGCCGTGGCGGGGGTCTAAGAGTCCCGCCTGAGGCGGGTCTAAGAGGCTGTAATGCTCCTGCGTCGCTAACAGCCTCTAAGAAAGGTTGTTGTTATGGCCGGTAAGAGAGGCAGTGACTGGATTCCGAACAAGGATAGTGAGTTTTTTACCAAGCAGCGCATCTATGTGGACCGGGTGGATACGAATAAGGTTGCCTGGGGCATCCCGGATGCTGATATTCAGGTGCTGAAAGACCTGCGCGCGGAGTATGAGCCGCGTTACAAGCAGGTGTGTATTAAGCAGAACCGGACCAGCGCCCAGGTTTCGGCGCACCGGGCCTGCCGCAAGCGATACGAAAAGGCCTGGCGGGCATTTCACAAGGAATGGGTTCTGAATAACCGCCGTATCCCCAAATCAGACCTATTAACACTGGTCGGCCGGGAACCCGATATCAAGCCCACGCCCAAGCCGAAGATTAACGATATTCCCTGGGTCGGCTTGACGCCCATGGGCGGCGGCTGGATAAAGGTCACTTGCCGAAGGTTGACAGATGAGGACAGTCCGAGCATGCATAATGACGCAGATGTGATAGAATGTCGGTATACGTTTCTGCCGGTCCATATCAAGCCGGTGGAAGGCAAGAAGTTTTTCTTCCCGACTCCGGAGGAATGCCAGTATGTGCAGAACTCAACCCGGGCGCGGTTTATCATCAAGTGCGCGTCCGAGGGTGTGGGCATGAAGTTCTACGGCTACTTCCGCTGGGTTAATCAGAGAAATCCGGCCAACAACGGCTCCTGGACCAATGGACTGCAAGTGGTGATAGCTTAGGGGCAGTTAGCGAAGAATGAGCGTTACTGCCACTTAGCCTCGCCTCAGGCGGGCTTAGAAAAATACCTTGCCACACGTTCGCTTTGCTCAGTGTAAACTCCGACACAGAGGGCACAGAGAAGGATAAACCACGAGATTGCACAGATTAGCACAAGAATAATCTGGTGAAAATCTGGTGTTAATCTAGTGGTTACTTTTTCTGCTTGGCTTGTTCGTCCGGCGTGAATCCGAAATCACTCAGAAAATCTATATTAAAACCGCCACTCGAATTTGCGCCATCATGGATAATAATCCAGTCATTGCCGGATTTACGGAATTTTATGTGGTAACTGCTGCCGTATCTCCTGGCGTGGAATAACCACAAAGTATAGCTGGCTAATTCATGGTTTGCTGAGAAGTCTATCCAGGCGTTGGCCTTGACTCCTTTTTGCCGGTCGAAAGAATGCATAATGATATTTATGCGGTCTAATGCCAGTTTTTCTATATTTTTCACTTCCGGAAGGCCGATAGCGTTGACATATTCGTTCATATCTATTTTTCCCGGAATAACAAAAGGTTTAACCTGATTGCTGTTTTTAGTCCGTGTTATGGGAGTGGCTGACGCATCACTTTCTGAGAATTCATCTTTCTTTTCACCCGGCGGCTGGACATGAGTCGTGACCGTCACGACATTTTTTGGCCAATATTCGTATTCATCGGTTGTTACGAAAAACAGGGCAATGCCGAATGGTATGCAGACCAGGAAATAGATGAGGGCGGTTTTTCTTATGAATTGGAATGTGGTATGTGTCTGGCCGGAGCGTTTAATGACAAAACCTATGATAAATGCGATGGTTATTTGGATGCCGAGAATTATCAAAAATGGGGCAAGACCGTAGAATTCCACGCCGGCTCGGCATTGCAAATAGCTGAACGGGGCGGATGAACCCAGAAATAAAGCGGAAATGCAAAAGGACAGTATGGCCTCAGAAATCCTTGTGAGGTCAATCAGGGCTAACGGCAAAACTAAGACAATGGCAACAATCAAAAATATAAACGGCATGAGCAGGCTGGTGATGATAACCCTTTTCATGGGTTCTTTCTACCAAATTCTGATAGGGATGTCAATACTTGTTATAATCTGTGAACTCTACTGAGACCGCGCTAGCGAAATCTGTGGCTACTTTTTTCTTGAGTTATTTGCCTGTTGATGCTAATTAAGGGATATGACTCACGAGAGATACATGCGCCTGGCTTTGGAACTTGCTATCAAAGGCGAGTGGTATGTGGCGCCGAATCCGCAGGTCGGGGCAGTTGTGGTTAAGAATAACCGCATTATCGGGCGGGGCTATCACCAGTATTTCGGCGGGCCGCATGCGGAAATCAATGCCATTAATTCAATTAACAATCCGGAGCATCTCAATGGCGCAACGCTTTATCTGACCCTGGAACCGTGTTCGCATTTCGGCAAGACTCCGCCCTGCGCTGAGGCCATAGTCTCAAGCGGGATTAAGAAGGTAGTAATTGCCACCAGAGACCCGAATCCGTTGGTCCGGGGCAGAGGGATTGCATTGCTCAAAAAGCATGGTGTTACTATAATAGAAGGTGTGTTGGCCAAGGTGGCGCAAGCCATTAATAGGCCATTCTTCAAAACGCAGGAAAAAGGCCTGCCTTATGTGATTGCCAAGTGGGCCATGTCCCAGGATGGAAAGATGGCCTTGCCCAAGGGTCAGGGGCGTTGGATTACCTCCAAAAAGTCGCGCGACTACGCCAAGTCCATCCGGGCACAGTGCCAGGCAGTGATGGTCGGCATCAATACGGTCTTGAAGGATAAGCCGCGGCTGCTGGCCCGGGTTGGATATCTGATGAATCCGGCAAGGATTATTCTGGACAGCCACGCGCGGTTGCCTTTGGATTCCAAAATCATCAAGACCATTGACCAAGGCGATGTTTATCTTATGGTCTCACCGGCTGCGCCTAAAATTAAGAGAGCAAAACTGGAGAAGAAAGGCGTTAAGGTGTTGACCGTGCCGGCGCGCAAAGGACGACTGGACTTTATGGCGGCGATGAGGACGTTGGCCAGGAACGGGATTAACAAGTTAATGATAGAAGGCGGTCCGAGCGTCTTAAAGAGCGCCTTTGATAATAAGGTGGTGGACGAGGTCTATTGCTTTATCTCCCCAAGGATAATCGGGGGCAGTAAGACCATTAGCGCAAGGGGATTCTTTAAGATTGACGGCGCGATACGACTAAACAATTCCGGCGTGAAATATATCAGGCCGGATTTGCTGATACATGGGTATGTATAGCGTAGAGCGTAGGGCATAGAGCATAGAGGTATAATTATGAAAAAGTTAAACCTGGCGGTTCTGATATCCGGTTCAGGCCGGACCTTGCAGAACTTCATTGATTTGATAGGGCAGGGCAAACTGCCGGCTAACATTCAAGTCGTGATTTCCAGTAAGCCGGATGTGCAGGGCCTGGAGCGCGCCAAGAAGCATAACATCCCGGCATTTGTGGTTGACCGCAAGAAATACAAGACCAAAGAGGAATTCAGCCAAGCTATCAATGACATCTTAAAGAAGTATCCAATTGACCTGATTACCCTGGCCGGGTTTCTTCATTTATATGTTATCCCGCCGGAGTATCATCGCAAGGTGCTGAATATCCATCCGGCGTTGTTGCCGGATTTTGGCGGCGATGGTTTTTACGGGGACAAGGTCCATCAGGCAGTTCTTAATGCCGGGCGTAAGGAGTCGGGTTGCACGGTGCATTTCGCGGATAATACCTATGACACCGGTCCGATAATCGTGCAGAAGAGGGTGCCGGTATTGGCCAATGACACGGTTCATACCCTGGCTGACCGGGTGTTTGAGGCGGAGAAACAGGCGTACCCTGAAGCCATCCGGATATTTGCCGAAGGTAAGTTGGTAGCGAAGCAATAAAATGCCTTTTGTAGTCTCTTACTGAATCTATTCCCCTCCCTGGATGGGAGGGGTTAGGGGAGGGTGATTACTTTCCCCCTCACCCTGCCCTCTCCCGCAAGGGGAGAGGGAGTATTTCTTTCAAGCTTGCTTTATTCGAGCTGTTTAATCTTTATGCTAAAGGAACTCTACGAAGAAGCCATTGAGTGGTGCAGAGGCCGGGTTTGGTATCTGCGCCTGGCGGTGTTAATCTTCTTTGGCTATGTCTTTATAAATCATTTATCCAGTTCTTCGTATCAGAGTATTTTCAAGCCGCTCAATCTGGGTATTCACGAACTCGGACATTATGTCTTTGCTTTTGGGAGATTTATGGAAATGGCCGGGGGCACGCTGGCCCAGTGCCTGGCGCCGGTCGTTTCGATGGCGATGTTTTTCCGACTTCAGCGGGACTTCTTCGCGGTGGCATTCTGTTTCGGCTGGCTGTCAACCAATTTTTACGATGTGGCGGTTTACGCGGCCGATGCCCGGCTGATGCAACTGCCTTTGGTCAGTCCGGGTGGGGGTGATGTATTCCACGACTGGAATTGGCTCTTGGGCCGGATGGGTCTGCTGGAGTGGGATAGCGCCATAGCATTTCTGTTCAATGCCGGTGGGGTTATTTCAATGTTGGTCTGTTTGGTCGGCGGCGGTTGGCTGGTCTGGAATATGGTGAAAAAAAGCGGTGAATAATCTCTTTTTTTGGTTGACCCTGTTAGCATATTTAAATAAAATTAAGCATTATGAAAGCATTAATTCTCGGCGCCGGGTATGGGTTGCGTTTGTACCCCTTAACCGCCAATACACCCAAGCCGCTGCTGGATATTGCCGGCAAGCCGGTAATTGAATGGACCCTGGATTTACTCCTGCCGCGCAAGGAGATTGACAGGATATTTATCGTCAGCAACCACCTCTTCTATGGTAATTACGAAAAGTGGCTGGCCGATAGGATGGAGCAGCGGTCCGGGCTGTTTCGGACCTACGGCAAAAAGATTGTGCTGTGCGATGATATGTCGGAGAGTGTCAATGATAAATTAGGCGCCATCGGCGATATTAAATTTGTCATCAAGAAGAACAAAATCAACGACGACCTGCTGATTGTGGCCGGCGATAATTTGTTTGAGATTGACTTCACTGATTTTATAAAGTATTTCAAGAAGCAGGGCACGGCCATTTCACTTAAGGATTTCAAGGGTAGCCATAAAGAGATTATCAGCCAGTATGGCGTGGTGACCCTGGATAAGGACAAGCGGATAATTGATTTCGAGGAAAAGCCGGCCCAGCCGCAGAGCACCCTGGTGGCCATGTGCCTGTATATCTTTGCCAAAGGCGACCTGATGCTGATTGACAAGTATCTGAACAAGGGTTTTAATCCAGATGCGCCCGGCTACTACCTGCAGTGGCTGTATAAACAGAAGGATATCTACGGCTATACCCTGAAGGGCAACTGGTTTGACATCGGGGATATTGATTCTTACCAAAAGGCGTCTGATTATTACCGGCAGAAATACGCTGAATGACGCGGCCGGAACCGGCTTTAAATTAGCGGATAAAAAATTATTAAATACTTGAAGTAATATACGTATTTTGATATAAACAATAATCTATGGCAGTAAAGTTAAAAGGCAAACCGCTGATTGGTTTAGACATCGGTTCGCGGGCTATTAAAGCCGTGGAATTGTCATACTCGCCCAAGACCGAGGGGTATGCCATGAGCGGGTATGTATACCGCGAAATAGCCCCCGGCGAGGACCTAAAGGAGGTTCTGAAACAAATCTGGGCCGAACACCAGTTCCACACCAACAAAGTCGCGACATCGATATCAGGCCGGTCGGTTATTGTCCGTTACATTACCATGCCGGATATGACCGACGAGGAATTGAAGAACGCCATTAAATACGAGGCCAGCAAATATATTCCGTTTGAAGTGGATGAGGTGATGATAGATTGCCTGAAACTTCCGCATATCAGGAAAGAGGATGCGGGCGGCAAACCGTCAAAGGATATTACCGTGCTGTTAGTCGCGGCCAAGCGGGATAAGCTGGATGAGCATATCACGTTGCTTGAGGAAAGCGGTCTTTGGCCGATAGCGGTTGACGTGGATTGTTTTGCCCTGGGTAATTCATTCGAACTGAAGCAGTTGATTAATCCGTCGCCGGATATCGGCAACAAGGTCACGGCTCTGATTGATATCGGCGCGGTCAAGACTAATGTTAATATCATGATCGGCTTGCAGGTGTTTTTTACCAGGGAAATCTATATCGCCGGCAACGATTTTACCGAAGCCATCAGCAAAAAGATGGGCATGCCGGAAAACGAGGCGGAACAACTCAAGCGTAACCCGGCGCTCAAAGCCGATGAGATTAAGGACTATGTCAGTTCGCTGCTGGATGACCTGACCCACGAGATACAGCTTTCATTTGATTATTTTGAGCACCAGTTTGACAAGCCGATAGAAAATATTTATCTTTCCGGCGGCGCGTCTCAATTGCAGGGTCTGGAGGAGTCGTTTGATTCGGCGTTTAACCGGAAATTGATTCGCTGGGACCCGTGCGAGTCATTTGAGGTGATTTCAGACAAGATTGACCCGGTTGAATTAAAGAAAAAGGCCACCCAGCTGGTTATTGCCGCCGGACTGGCATCAAGGGTAAAAAAGGATTAGATTATGATTCGGATAAATCTGCTTCCGGAAGAAAGAAGGCGTAAGGAAAAGACCCCATTGCCGCGCTTTCTGGCAATGAATGCGGCTGTGATTATCTGCTTGCTTCTGGGTATTTGGGATGCTTATACGTATGTGGACATCAATCGCAAGACCGAGATGTTAAGGACCGATAAGGACGCGTTGTCAAAACTGCAAATCCAGACCGCCGACTATAATACCATGCTGGCTGAAGAGCAGAAATTGAGCGAATGGAATAAAGCGGCTCTACAGATAAAAGAGACCCGGGAATTCTATTGGTGGGAGAAGATTGATGAAATCTGGGATATTATTTATGGCGCCCGGGATGTATGGATTACCTCCCTCCTGGCGAACGAGAGCGCGCCGGCCGGTTATCGCGGTAAGGCGTCGGTTTCGGCATCCATCAGCATGAATTGCCTGGCCACGGGATTTTCTTCAGAACGGATGACGAATTTCCGGCTAAAGCTAAAGAGCCATCAGAGTTTGATGGAAACTTTTAATCTCAAGATTAACGAACCTCCCCAATTTTCGGTGGTCGCCCAACCGCAAGCTAAGGAGGAATTCGCGGTCAAATTTGACATTGATATGAGCCGGGAGCGGAAGAAATAACAGATGAAATTGACTGAAAAACAACTGCTGATTCTGACCATTGTGATACCGGCCGTGGTAGCCATTGGTTTGGCCGGTGTCGGGTTCTTTGTGTTCAGTAAGGATATCGCCAAGTTAAACAAAGACATCGCTGAAGTTAATTTGAGGATAAAAGACGAGAAGGACAGATTAACTAAAATGGTGGAATTGGAAGAAAAACTGAAAAAGCTAAGGTTAGAGCGGGATGCGCTCCAGGCGCTTTTGCCGACCAAGGAAGAGGCGTCTTATGAGAATTTTATCGACACGCTGACCAGATTCAGCCGTGAAGCGGGTGTTAAGCTTTCCAGCGCCACCGCCGACGAAGGACGGAGTGGCCCGCCAACAACCGGTTCAACCTCCTTTGACAAAATGGCATATTCGTTAAAAATTCAGGGTAATTTTTTCCAGATTATTAACTTTGTCTATCTGCTGGAAACCTACCAGCGGTTCATTAAGGTGGATAACTTTTCGGTCAGGCCGGTTGGCGCCGTAACAGCGGATAAGCCGACTCAATACAACCTGGATGTAAAAATAACATCCTATGTCTACAAGGAACCGGGAAAGAAATAAAATACGGTATTTGCACCGGGTGATGCGAGTTTAAATTATGAAGCGTTTTATTTGTCTATCAGTTATAATTACTTTGGGTTGTTTATTGTCTGAGGCGCTAATATGGGGGCAGGCCACCGCGCCTGCGGCCGCAGATAAAAAACAACCGGAGGCCGGCCAGCCAAGCCGTTTTGTCAAAGATGAAAGTTGGTATACTATCGTTCTGAACGGGGAAAAAGTCGGTTCCCGGCATACGACGCTTGATGAGATACCTGTGCAGGTCCAAGGCAGCACAGCAACACAAAAGGCATATGTATTTCTGCAGGAGGTATTTCTTGGTAACCCGGCGGCATTGCCTTATGTGAAATTGAGCGAAGAAATGCAGTTTAACGCCTCCGATATGACTTTGCTGAAATCAACCCTCAGGCTGTCATTGGCAGATAAAAGGGAGATTGTTCTTAAGGGGAATAGGGAAGGGGACAAGCTAATGTTTGTCACTACAATAATCACTCCGGTGCCTTCAGGTGAGCCTGTTTCCCAACCTCCGGCCAACCAGGAGTTTGCAGATGGTGAGAATTTGTATTCAGAGCAGGCTTTGGGTTTTCTCTTGATTAATAATAATTGGACGGTTAATCAGAGCTATCCCTTGAAGCTTATAAACAGCTATAATCCCGGCAATTTGTTCGCCGATGCCCATCTGATGATAAGGGAAAAAACAACCCAAAGGATAATGGGAGTTCCGACCGAGGGATATATGTGTTCTTTGGTGGTAATGGATCCTTCTTCCAGCGTGAAGGATATGGAGTATTTTATCGGGTTGAATGGCATGGTTTTGAAGCAAGCCACGGGCAATCTTACAGCAATCAAAATATCTCAGGAGGAGTACGCGAGCGGCATGGCCGCTAAACGTGTTTTTGAGCCCAAGGGGCGGATTGACCCCTTTGTGCCGCGCCTGACTGCGATAGGTCCTGGACGCACTTCAGGTAGTGACACGCCAGTCACCCCGCCAAAGACGCCGATAGGCGACGTATGGCTGACCGAGGCAAGAGAACAACTCCAGTTGATGAAGGATATTTACGAAAAGACACCTGCTGAGGAAAGAGATGCGTTGTTAGTGGCGCCATACCAGAGAATCCTCGATCTGTATGGGAAGGTAAACAGCACCAATGATATTAAGGCGAAGAATGAGATGGAGGATATTCGGACCGAAGCGGAACGTCTCTTTGGCGGGGCAGAAAAGATATACGCTGAAGCAGTCTATATAAGAAACGAGGCCAAGAATGATTTTGAAGGCGGCATGACTATGGGGCTTTATAAGGACATCCCCAAGAAGTTAGTCAGGATTTCAGAGTTGGTTGATAGGAAAGAAATAAGAAAGACTGAATATCAGTCCAAGGTTAAAGCGCTGGTCGATGAGGTGGCGGAGCTGGCCCGGCGGGCAAAAATAATAGAGGAGTTCTTTGCCACCCGGCCGGTTATCAGCGGCATTATTTATTATATGAAGGCGGAAGAGGTAAAATTACAGCCGTTGGTTATTAATTTCCTCGGCTCCGAGATTTCCCTGCCGATATCGTATTTTAAGCAGATACCGGCTTCATCAATTATGATAGGTACTAAGGTCTATAAGGAAGGGGACAAGGTGTCCGATGATTTGGCCGTTAAAACGATCCGGCCAAATGTAATAATATTCGACTATAAAAACGAGGAAATTTCGTTAGAATATAAGGGAAGATAAAAGGAGTGTAATTTATGAGGAAAGATACCTATCGATTAATGGCAGTTTGCGTATGCGTGCTGATGATTGGGGCGCTGGTATTATCGGCCCAGGAAAACCCGGTTCCGGCAGCCGGTTCGCCGGCATCAGCTCAGCCGGTGACAGATAAAGATAAATCTATTGCTCCGACTATTACGGTTGAGTGGGTGGAAAAACCATTGAGAACGGCATTGGAAGCCATTGGAGAAGCCGCCAATGTCAATATAATAATTGACACTCAGATATCAAACGAAGATAAAGTTACGGTGACATTCAGAAACCTTGATTGGCGCCTGGCCCTGGAAGCAACTACCCAATTGGCAAAGTGTATCCTGGAAGAGACCAGCCCTTCAGTTTTCATGGTAACCAAGCCGCCGACAATTAATATGGACCTTAAAAATGCCCCGCTGGACGAGGTTATTCGTCAGATTGCCAAAATGGCCGATGTTAATATTATTATGACAGACGACATTAAAGGGTCTATTACGATGATGCTTTCAGATGTGCCCTGGCTGGAAGCGTTGCAGAATATCATTAAGACTACGGGTTTCAGTTTAGTGCAGGAGAGACACAAAGTTATTAGGATTGTCCGAACCGAGACGCTGAAGGAACAGTTGGAAACCAGGGTCTTTCAGTTAAAATACCTCAGGCCGCCCGGTTCTTACAAGGCAACGATAACGACTCCTTATGCGGTGGGCGGCGTTAAGGCCACAAGTGATAATATTAAGGAATTTACGGTATTAAACATCCTTAAGAATATGTTAACCCGTAAAGGGAGTTCCCTTATTGGTAATCTGGAATACGATATAAAAAGCAATTGTCTCATTGTTCAGGATACCAAGACTGTCCTTGATTCAATGGGGAAGATGATTGAACAGTTAGATGTGGCTCCCGAACAGGTTCTTATTGAATTAAAATTCGTCTCTACCACCAATGAAGATCTGCTTAATTTTGGCATGAAGTATAATTTCGGCGGCTCCAAAGACCCCAAGTCGGAAATAATGAAGACGGCGCCGAGTCCGTCAAGCGTTACGACTTCCTTGCCTTTTGGATTCGGGCGCAAGCAGGACAGTACATTTAATCAGTTCTTCTTGAATACTTATGATGTCTCGGCGGTCTTGAGATTATTCAAGACAGATACCAAGAGTAAGTTTATTCAGGAGCCCAACTTGATTATGCTGGACGGTGATGAAGCCACCGTATTTGTCGGTGAATTAATTCGTTATGCAGTGACAAAGGTTTCTTACTCAGCCGCCGGATTGCCGCTCTACGAATTAACCGAAGCACCCCCGATAAATGTTGGATTCCAATTGTGGGTTATGCCGAATGTTATCAAGGGGACAAATCAACTCCTGGTTACTCTTATTCCCCGCCTGGAAGATCTTTCAGGTAAGGATGATGGTTTTGAGACATTTGAAGTAGCTGGGCAGTCACTTAAACTTCCCAGGATAAGGCAGTCAACCGTGGTGACGAAAATACTTATTGAAAGCGGTCAGACTGCAATCATAGGCGGCTTAGTGGATGAACGGCTGACCAAGACAATGGAGCGGGTGCCCGGGCTGGGCGATATTCCCATAATCGGGGAACCATTTCGATATCGAGGTAAGTCGCTTAATGAACGCAAACTCTTAGTATTCGTTACTCCGCGTGTCATAAAAACGGCTGAGGTAACCACGAAGATATTAAGTGATAAGATTAACGGTGTGGAAAGTCCACTCGTGATGCCTTTTGACTCGGAAAAAGAAAAGGGCAAGGATAAGAAAACCAAATAACGCGCCGAGATGCCCACAAAATTTCAGTTCCTGGTGCGTTTTACCAAAAAGGGCAGGGCCAAATACCTGTCGCATCGGGAACTGCTTAATCTTATCGAACAGGCCGTTCGTCGGGCAGATATTCCAGTTGTTTTCTCCGAAGGCTTTAACCCCAGGCCGCGCATCTCTTTTCTGACGGCATTGCCTTTAGGTATTTCATCTGATGATGAAGTTCTGCATTTCCAGCTGTCGGAATGGGTAAATCAGAACGAAATAATCCAGAAGTTTAATCGTGAGCTGGTTGAAGGCATAACGGCTACGAGCATTGAGCCGCTTAGGCAGGATATAACCGGTTCTTTTAATGTCGAATATAAAATTATGCCGCTTACTGAAGATGCTTCAGCACAGATTTTGAAATTATCGGCTGACAAGATAAAAAACTGGATGCTCCAGCCAGTCCAGGTAATTAAGCGCGACTATGACAATAAAGAGTCTAAGAATATTAACCTGAAATCGTTTGTCCAAAAAATGGAATTAAAAGACCAGGCGCTGTTTTTAACTATAAAAGTATCCAACGACGGTACCGCGCGGCCTGAAGAAGTCCTTTGGTCGTTGGGTATTAAAAGCGGTATAAAAGATGGTTCTTATTCAATCCATAAACAAAAAACGTTCAGTTAACGCGTAATAATTGTCTATGCTAATTACCGGACATCAGCCGAATTACTTGCCGTATATTGGATTTTTCCATAAGGTTTTATTGGCAGATGTTTTTGTTATCGTAGATTTAGTCCAATATGTTAAGCGCGGGCCTTTTGGCTGGATTAATCGTAATCGCATCCGCACTGATCAGGGCTGGATTTGGTTGACAGTTCCGGTTAAAACCAAAGGGAAGTATCATCAATCGATTATGGAAACAGGAATAGATAACTCAACTTCTTGGGCACGTAAACATTTAAAAAGCATCGAACGAAATTACCATAGCGCCCCATATTTTCAAAGATACTTCAAGGCTATACAGCAAATTTACCTGAAGCAGTGGCTGTTATTGGCTGAGCTAAACGAGGCCATCATTCGCTATCTGATAGATGCTCTGGGTATAAAGGTCAAGATTGTCCGGGCTTCTCAATTAGGACTCGATTATAAGTTACCTGATGCCGATACTAGAAATGATGGTTCGGCTACGGATCTGATTATCCAGATATGTCAGAAACTTGGTTCTGATTCCTATTTGCACGGTAAGCACGGGCAGGATTATCTTGACGAATCGATGCTGAAGGAATCAAAGATTGTTTCCTGCTTTCAGGAGTTCCATCACCCGGTTTATAAACAGCAGTATCAGTCGTTTATGCCGGAAATGTCCGTTATCGATTTATTATTTAACCACGGCGATGAGAGCATGAAAATCATCAGCCAGAGCGGTAAATATATATGCAAGTGAGCTGGCTTTACTTTTATTTGGTTGTTTTTGCCATAGCGGCATTGATCACCTATCTGGCTACTTTTCTGACACGAGCTATTTCCGGACCGTTGAAAATAGTGGATAACCCCGGTCCGCTTAAAATTCATACTCAGCCCACTCCACGACTCGGCGGCCTCGGTATTTATATT
This sequence comes from Planctomycetota bacterium, assembly GCA_016235865.1. Taxonomy (NCBI): domain Bacteria; kingdom Pseudomonadati; phylum Planctomycetota; species Planctomycetota bacterium. The sequence continues at coordinate 41,492 of JACRIK010000014.1, forward strand.
GGCTTTATACTGACGATTATTTTGATTTTCTATAATATTATCGGGGGGTCCCTGGTTAACCTTACGGAAATAACAAAACAACAATTCATAAGTGTGATTCTCGGTGGGGGCGTCGTTATGCTGATAGGATTTTATGACGATGTCCGGTCCGCGTCTTCCGGCGGCTTATCAGCGATAATAAAATTAATTATTCTTTTTGGCGCTACATTCATTTTGGCGCATGCCGGGATAATTCTGAATTTCCCGTTTCCCCAGTGGATTAATTTCGTGTTAACTCTATTCTGGATAGTCGGAGTCATCAGCGCCTTTAATGCCATGGATAATATGGATGGATTGGCGACCGGATTAGCCCTGATTGCTGCAGGGATATATGTGGTTATTGCCCGCCAGACCCATCAGTGGGTTTGGGGATTGCTGGCCTCGGCTTTAATGGGTGCCACAGCCGGTTTTCTGCCGCATAACTTCAGAGTTAAAAAGCCGGCGGCAGTCTTTATGGGTGATTCCGGAGCATTTTTCATCGGCTTTACACTGGCCGCACTGAGCATTATGGGCGGATGGTCCACCAGCCCTTTTAAGGCATCGATTATCCCGATTATCATACTGGGTGTGCCCATACTTGATTTTATCTATATCGTTATCCAGAGGTATTTGAAGGGGCTCACGCCGACAATCTCTCAAGTAATTACCTATACCGGTAATGACCATCTCTCGCATCGGATTAATCATTTCCTGGGTAAAAAGCCGACGGTGTTGTTTATCTACCTGATTTCTTTTACCTTGGGGCTTGGGGCTGTGGCGCTCCGGAATTCTACTAAGACCGAGGCCATATTTATCACGGTTCAGTACCTGCTTATAGTTTCTATTATCCTGATTCTGATAGGGTTCTTGTCCAGGCACAAGGCGCATTAGCGTCTATTCTTCAAACATGGCCTCGACGAATTTATTAGCATCGAATTCTTCTATATCTTCCAGTTTCTCGCCGATGCCAATGAACTTGACCGGCAGGTTAAGCTGGTTTTTGATGGCTACGATGATTCCGCCTTTGGCCGTGCCGTCTAATTTAGCCAAAAAAAGCCCGTTGATTGGGACTGCTTCATTAAATAGTTTTGCTTGGATAATGGCATTCTGACCGGTGGTGGCATCAATCACCAGCAGAGTTTCATGGGGCGCATTAGGTATTTTACTGGCAAGCACATTTTTTATCTTGGATAATTCCTTCATAAGATTGGTTTTCGTGTGCAGCCGCCCGGCCGTATCCACGATAAGCACGTCGGACTTCCTGGCCATCGCGGCCTCAGCCGCGTCAAAAGCCACCGCGCCGGGGTCGCTGTCCGCCTGGTGTTTGATGATATCAATGCCCAACCGTTCGGACCAGATTGTAAGTTGTTCAATCGCCGCCGCCCGAAAGGTATCGCTGGCTGATAGTAAAACCGATTTCCCGTTTCGTTTTAACAGGCCGGCTAATTTAGCAATCGAGGTGGTCTTGCCGCTTCCGTTAACGCCGACTACCAGGATAACCGTTGGACCTGATGGCGCTAATTTAATCTTATTATAGTCGCTCTGGCTAATCAGTGATTTCTTCAATTCCTGCTTGAGATAGTCAATAATTTGCGCTGAATCCGTCAATTTACCTGCCTTGTAATCAGTCTTCAAGTCCTCAACAATTTTAACGCTTTCCTGGACGCCGATGTCAGCGGTAATCAGGATTTCCTCAAGGCGGTTAAGGAGTTCCTCGTCTATCCGGGCTCCTCGGAGCAAGTCGCGCACATCGCTGTTCAGGAGTTTTCTGGTTTTGGCTAGTCCTTCCTTTAGCTTGCTAAATAGGTTCCCAATCATAATTGTCTCTTATTTTCTGCTGCAATTTTGTCCAAAATGCCGTTGATAAAGTTTGATGAGTTCTGGCCGCCGTATTTCTTGGCTAATTCGATAGCTTCATTGATACTGACGGCTTGAGGGATATCCGCCCGGCAGAGCAGTTCATAGGCGGCAATTTGTAGAATTGCCCGGTCAATCAGGGCGATTCTCTGGAATTCCCAGTTAGCGGATGATTTCTTGATTGCTTCATCTATTGTATCTCGGTTTTGTAGGTATCCCTTGACTAATTCTTTGGTGTAGTGAGTTGTTGATTCTGCATGGTTAGCCGATGCTTTTATCAATTCCTCTAAAACGGCGTTAAGATCGATGTCGGAGATGTCTTTTTGGAAATTAAGCCGATAGATAATCTGGAGAGCCAGTTCGCGCGATAGGGTTCTTTGACGCATTTCCTAAATCTGTTCTAGGATGTTAATCATCTCTACTGCGGCTTCGGCAGCTTGTGCGCCTTTATTGCCTCGCTTGATGCCGGCACGTTCCATAGCTTGCTCGACGGTTTCAGCTGTGATAATGCCGAATTCTATGGGGATGCCGCTATTCAGAGAGACCTGGGCAATGCCTTTAGCTGATTCCGAGGCAATGTAGTCGAAATGAGGCGTATCACCCTTGATGATTGCGCCTAAGCAGATTAGCGCATCATATTTCTTAGTCTTGGCCACTTTCTGGGCGACGATGGGTATCTCGAAAGAACCGGGAACCCAAAAGGTATCTATGTCATCCTTCTTAGCGCCGTGACGGATGAGCCGGTCTTCCGCGCCATCAAGCAGGCGCTGGGTTACCAATTCGTTAAATCGGCTGACAATAAGCGCAAACTTCTTACCCTTGCCATCTAAATTACCCTGAAATGTTTTACCCATATTATGCTCCTTTTACTGGCGGTTAAGCTTTAGTTGTTACAGCCAGTTATCCCGACAGTTTTTGTCGGGGTTCTTACAGATCGTTATATGATGTCATCGGCGTCACGATTAAGCGTATACTAACATTGGATTGTCAAATATCAAGAAAATCTTGATTTAATTGTAAAGATTCCATATTATAACAGTATGTTAGGGCTTGGTTTTGATATTCATCGTTTAGTTCATGGTCGGGAGTTTATCTTAGGCGGGGTTAAGATTAGCTATCCCAAAGGTTTGGAAGGCCACTCGGATGCGGATGTCCTGCTCCATGCCCTGATAGATGCGCTCTTGGGCGCGGCTAAGTTAAAACAGGCCGGCGATATCGGGGACCTGTTTCCCAACACTGATCCGTCCTACAAAGGCATCGCCAGTTCAGTATTACTCAAAAGAACCATAGACTTTATCCGGAAACATAAGCGCAAATTTAAGGTTGGGGAAGTGGACAGCATTGTCTTTCTTGAGGAGCCGAAATTAGGCAAGAAAAAAATGGCTATCGCAAACAAGATCGCGCGTCTTTTGAAGATACCTGCAAATAGAGTCAGCGTTAAGGCCAAGACCATGGAACGCCTCGGTCCAATCGGCCATAAAAAGGCTGTCGCGGCTTTGGTATTGGTAATAATCAATTAATATGGCTTTATATCTTTATAACACTTACAACAAGCGGAAAGAGGAATTCAAGCCCGGGGAGTCGGGAAAGGCCAGGGTTTATTCCTGCGGGCCGACTGTCTATTCCCATCCCCATATCGGTAATTTCCGCTCATTCATCGCGGCTGATATTCTCTGCCGGTACTTGCGTTACCAGGGGTATGAGGTTACCCAGATAATGAATATCACCGATGTCGGGCACCTGACCACCGATGATAACCTGGCTCCGGATGAAGAGGGGGTTGATAAGATTCAGTTAGCCGCCCAGTCCGAAAAGAAGTCACCCAAGGAGATTACCGAATTCTATGCCAACAAGTTCTTTGAATTATCCAAATTACTTAATCTCTATCCGGCCAGCCATTATCCAAAGGCAACCCAGCATATCCCTGAGATGATAGTCATTACAAAGCGACTGCTGGAAAAAGGATATGCCTATGAGGTTAATGGCAATATTTATTATGATATAAGCAAATTCCCTGATTACGGTAGGCTTTCCGGCAATACGTTGGAAAATCTCAAGGCCGGAGCCAGGGTGAGTATAAAAAGCGAGAAGCGGAGTCCGATGGACTTTGCGCTCTGGAAGCATGACCCCAAACACCTGATGCAATGGGACAGTCCCTGGGGACGTGGATTTCCTGGCTGGCATCTGGAATGCTCGGCTATGGCCTTGAAATATCTGGGCGAGAAAATAGACATCCATACCGGCGGTGAAGATAATATCTTCCCGCACCATGAATGCGAGATAGCCCAGTCCGAGGCATTTACCGGCAGTAAAGTGATAAAATATTGGGTTCACGCCAGGCATTTACTGGTGGATAACCAGAAGATGTCCAAGTCATTGGGTAATTTCTATACGGTGGATGATATATTAAAGCAGGGCTATCATCCGATGATCCTGCGTTATGCCCTGATGAGCAGCCACTATGGCCAGCAGCTCAATTTTAATATGGACTTATTGAAGGCGTCGAAAGGCGCGATAGAACGGCTGATTAATTTCCAAAGGATGCTGGATGCCCCCATTAGAGAAGGACGTCCCGCTGGGATTATCTCTAACGGGGTGAGTTTACTTATCGGAAATACCAGGAAGCGGTTTGAGGCGGCGATGGACGATAATCTGAACATCTCCGAAGCGCTGGCCGCCATATTTGACCTAATCACCGCGGTGAATAAACTGGCTGTTTCCGCTGCCGATGCAGTCGCGATAAAGTCGGCCTTAGAGGATTTTGATAAGGTTCTGGGTATACTCGGTGTGGTACGGGAAAGCGATTCAGATGAAGAGATAGAGAAACTTGTTATCGAAAGGACCCTGGCCCGCAAGGAGAGCAATTTCAAGAGGGCAGACGAGATAAGAAAATATCTGGAAGACAAGGGCATTATCCTGGAGGACACGCCTCGGGGCACCAAATGGCATCGGCATCTATAATTTCGATAGTTTATCAACCACTTCCTTAATCAGCCAGTCCGGAGTGGATGTTCCGGTGGAAATCCCGATCGAGCGGTATTTCTTTAGTCGGATGGTCGGCAATTCCGAGGCGGACGCCACCTGAAAGGCGGGAATTTTCATGGAACGCGCCAGCAGGGTCAGGTTGGTGGTATTGGCGCTTTTATGGTCGCCCACCACCACAATGGCATCAACCTCTTTGGCCAGGTCCTTGACCGCGCCCTGGCGCCGGGCCGGCGCCTGGCAGATAGTGTCCAGCACCACCATCTCAATATCAGGCGGTATTTTTGATTTTATGATGGTTACAATTTGATAATATATCCGCGGTTGGAAAGTGCTCTGGGCCAGGATACATATCTTCTTTTTGAGTTTGCGTTTGCTTTCCTTGACTATTTGCTGGGCTTCGGCTGTTGAACTCACGACAATCACCGGCGGGTGGCGTTTTATGGCCCGGGCATAGCCGACCAAACTGATGACCTCGGCGTGTTTCTTATCTCCGGCAATGATTATCTGATAGCCCTGATTGGCGTATTCCTGGACTATTTTCTGTGATTTCTTGACGTGTGGGCAGGTGGCGTCAATAATACCGTAGCCGTTGGCTGAGAGTTTAGCCCGGACCGGCGGCGGCACACCATGGGCGCGGATTAATAATAGCGTCCGGTGCGGTGATTTTGCCTTGCGTCTTTGGAACGGCTCCACGCCCTTGGCCTTGAGCATCTCCACCACATTCTCGTTATGAATCAAGGGGCCGTAGGTATAGACCTTTTTGGCCGAGACCGAGCTCTTCAATGCCAAATCCAGGGCTCGTTTGACACCCCAACAAAAACCCACATCCTTAGCTAATTTAATCTTCATATGTTCATTTACTCTCAAACAAGTAGGGCAATAGTTTTATTTCGGCCTTGGGATTATCAAAGGTTCCGCCGATCTTTACGGTATAAATCGGTTTTATAAACAGGTTCTTAATATCATCCAGTATCTTTATCTTGATATCAAGAAATTTTGTGTCAAATTGTAGGTCGAGTGTGCCATCCTTGAGTTTCATCTTGCCGGCGCCTTTTAAAACTACGTCTTTGCTGGTAAAGGATAATCTTCTTATCTGCATTTCGCCGTTGGCGATACTGAATCTTATTTCGCCTTCATGGAAGACGCTCTTCTTGGCCAGTCCAAAGAGATTATATACGCTCAGGAAGACCGGCACCTCCCATATTTGGGCGTCCCTAAGGATGGCCCGGCCGTCGGTAACGTTTAGGTTTTCGATGGATGTGCCTTTGCCATTAAAGGCGAATTCGCCGGATAATTTTCCGGTAATCTCCCGGCTGCCCCAGCGGGTATCACGCGAAAAATCCTTCATGTCAACGCTGCCGATTTCTATTTTTCCCTGGTATTCAATGGCATCGGTCGGCGTGATGGAATCCGGTAACGACGGCAGGGTGATAATCAGGAATCCGTTAACCGCGCCGTTATAGGCATTGCCTTTAATGTCGTAAAAACTGATATGGTTGCTCTCCTGCAGAAAAGCCAGCGACATATTGTTAATGACCTTGTCTTCAACTTTTAATTGGGAGAATTTGCCGGAGCCGGCCAGGTGACTGGTTTGGTTCGTTCTGGTTATCGAGTGTGATCCCCGGAAGATTATGGAGCCGGTGATGTTACTGAAATCCAGTCCCTTGCTGAACCCACAGTCAAACAACTTGATTTCACCTTGGTAATTAAGGGCTTCCTGATTTTCGTTGGTGACCTTCAGCGATATGTCTGAATTAGTGGTAAAACTAATCTGCTCCAGCAGGTATTCCAGGTTGGATGGGAATAAGCTGTATAATGCCTTCCCGCCCACCAGGAGATTGGAGATTCTAATCTCCAACGCAATTTTAGGCGGGGCTTTGGCCGAGGCGGTGGTGATGGATGGATTGGAAATACCGCCGTTTAGTTCGAACCTGCTTTTGTCATAGCCGGCCGAGAGATTCGTTATGGACAGATAGGGTTGCTGGCTATCTGCGTAATCAGTATAGTATTCGATTTGTCCCCGGATATCGGTAAAGGCCAGCGCGGACGGGCCGACCTTGGCTGTGACCCCATTGCATTGAACCAGGGTTTTGGCATTAATAGCCGGATGGTCGGCTGATTTATGGAGCGTGACCGTAACATTGACCGGTCCTTCAGGTTGTGATTTATTCCATAGGCTGTCGATTCCGGTAAGAATCTTATTAGTGGCTTCTTTCAGAACATAATCATTGCTCTCAATATTCTTGGCGTTGATGTTGACAGCCAGATCCTCGACCTGTCCATTCTGGCTGAGGGTTATTTCGCCGTCTATCCTGAATTCACCATTGTTCCGGGCCGCCAAAAGCGATTTGAGTTTTACCAGCCGTTCAACGATTTCTACTTCTCCGGTCAGGCCGTCAAGCGGATAGGGGAAAAAAGTGGGTTTGACCTGCACCTTTCGGCAGTATATCTTGGTGTGATAACGTGTTTCCTGCTTGGCGCCGACCGGTTTGGAGATTGATACTTCCGCGTCAGCCAGCCCGCCGAGTGATAATTCATCCCAGATATTCCTGAACTGCGGGTTAAGGGAATTATGGAGTTTGTCATCAAAGGCCATATTCTGGATCTTGAGCGCCAAATCATACCCGCCGGATTGCTCATAACCGTCCACAGAACCGTTTGCCGTCACGGTCGTCAAGCCGTTTAGTCCCCTGAGGTTTTTGAGACTGGCGCCTTTTAAGGTGAATTCCACCTGCCCCTCTACCTTGGTTAAGGGATATGGGAATCCGTTGTAGGTCATATCGTTCTTCTGGCAGTCCATCAGGGCCGTGACCTCCGGGGGTTGTCCGTTGCCGGTCTTTAGCAGGATGTTCAGGTTTACCTTGCCCTGCGGCTGGTAACGTTGCCAGATAATATTATAATGGCTGCTCAATTTATCGGATAAATATGTGCCGATATCGGTATTCTGGGCCAGCAGGTTGAGATTGATATTGGTGACGTTCGAATCCAGTTCGCCGCGCACCTTCCAGTTACCCAGTTCGGATGCGTCAAATCCGCCTTCAGCCACATAACGTCCCTTGATGATGGGGTAGAGATTGAGGTTGATGTCCTTTAGTTTCAAGGACGCATTATCTTTCAGGATGTGATTGTCGGAGAATACCAGAGACGCATTCTTCAGGATGATTATTGGCGAAGGCGCGTTGCCCGAGGCGTCGAACTTAAAGTCGGGAATCCGGTTATTGACCAGGAAAATCTCCGGATTATAAAGCGCTATTTTGTCGATGATAAACTTCCCGCGCAGTAATTTGGTCTGGTCATAGGTGACCCGGAGCGTCTTTACCCTGATGAAGTCATAATTGCCTGCGCCGTTGGCGTCGGTGCAGGGGAGCTTGATATCCGAGACCTTTATCCCGCGCCAGAAGTTGAAGGTGATTTCACCGACCGAGAATTTTGTCCCGAATATTTTATAGAGCTCCGACTCCACCTTGGCCGGCGTGACCAGGGAGGCTGTGATAATCCGGACATTTATCGCCGCCAGAATCAGGAGAAACGCGATAATGAAGAAAAATACGCCAATAGTTCGGTATCTCATAGAATGTTCTTATTTAAATAAAGATTTAAATCTAATGCTTCTCTTAACATTTGTTTTACCGTTGATTTGCCAGATGACGTCTTAAAATAATCTTCCCTTCTCATGGCATCTTTTTTAGATGAATGAGCTTCGTAGTAAATAAGTTTGAACGGACGACGCGGCTCGGTGCTTTTGCACTTGCCTAAGGTATGTTCCGCCATTCTCCTTTTTAAGTCAGATGTGAATCCGATATATAACTTCCTGTCTTTAATACTGAGCAAGATATAAACGTAATGCATCAGTTCTGGGGTTGAATTAAGCCGCTTAGTTGTCCGTGAACCACGTGGGGTTCACGGCACTGAACTATCATATATTGTTTGGCATTGCACCGTCATGCGAGTTCTCACACAGTGCGTAGCACTGAACCCAACGCGGTTCAGTGCTACCCGGCTTGGACTCGAACCAAGACTAAGAGAACCAAAATCTCTTGTGCTACCAATTACACCACCGGGTAATCTTACTGGCTGTTAGTTCCCCGTGGACGTTACAGCCCGTTACCCCGTCGTATGACGGGGACTTGCAATTATTAGCAGGTTTATATATCATACATCTTCGGCCGGGTCAACAAATTATTATTATGTTTGCTTCTCTGATAGCCGATATATTCTTGCTATGCGTAATTTAGTAATCCTCTGCCTTCTGCTGTTTCTCATCTCCGGTAATTCATTTGCCTACGCCGAGGACAAGAAAGAACCGCCGCCGGTTCCTATCATAACGGATATCGCAAAGGAAAAGGCAACTCCGGAGTGGTTTAGTTTCACCGATGTTATCGGCGACTTCGTGGTCCTGACCTTTGACGACGGCCCGTTCCGCTCCGCCTTTAGGCGAGACCTCGCCTCTGGCGGGCAGGCCAACAACAACGGATGGGTGGACCATACCGGCATCATTCTGGATATCCTTAAAAGAGAAAACCTTAAGGCCGCCTTCTTTATCCTGGGCTTCCAACTGGATACCGCCAATGTCAAGACCGGCGAGACCTACCAGAAATACTGCCAGTGGCTGGGCCGGATGTTCGCCGAAGGGCACACCGTGGCCATCCACGACCGCAAACATATCCAGTTTTACAAGCAGAGCCGGAAGGATATGGACGCCTCATTCGCCTATACCAAAACCCGGGTTCGGGAAATCTGCGGCCAGGAACTCTCCTGTTATGTCCGTTCACCGGGCGGGTCAGTCAGCCGTGAAGCATTGCAATACCTGAGGCAGAATGGCTACAAGCACATCTTCTGGCACATCAATTCCGAGCCCGAACAGTATCTCACCCCGAAGCAGATATTAAAGGCCATCATTAAGGAACTCAACCGGGGCAAGCGGGGCATTATCATGATGCACGACCGGAATGCCTCGGAGTATCTGGAGGAATTGCTGCGCTGGCTCAAGGCCAATAAGATTAAAGTCATCACGCTGGAGGAATGGGAACGCCGCTACGGACTGCCTGAGACGCCCTTTACACCCCAAAAGGTCAAGTTTGACTGATAGCGCGGGAATCTGCCCGGCAGGGATATACCTATCCTACTAACCGGATATTATCTTCTGCCTGCATCCCTGTTACGGATAATCCAATGGGATACTATTCCTGGCCTGGCCGGGTATTATGCCTAATCCCGGAGCCGATATCCTCTGCTTACGCCTGCTACATATCCTAAATTACCTGGGTATGTATTTGTGCCTGATAGGATATGCCTGCTGAATCATCGGGGCAGTATAGCCGGAGAAATAGTATATGCCTTCTTAAATAATAGGGTATGTATGGCGCAAGCGCCTGGTATAGTTCTCTTATCAGTCGGGTATGCGCGACAAAGACAAAGGGTAGGCAGGGTAAATCAATATGGTATGCTGGATGGGGGTATATACTATGCTTGGTGTATCCACAGCCATATAGTCCCGACCGTACATCCTACCAGACCTTGCCTCACAGGGTATTACGGGTTGCGTCTATGGGTGCCAGAGGGTAGGGGGGAGGGTGGTAGGAGGGGGGGTGGGGGGTACTACCCCCTGACGCTTGGGATAATAGGGTATATCGGTGGTGGTATTACCATAACCGGATGGGGGTATTAGGGTTAGTGATAACGACTAATACCAGATGACTCAGGGGGTGTCAGGACTTGCCGCTGGGGATACTACCATCTGGGTTAGGGGATAATACCTCATCCGGCTACCACTGATACCATGTCTGGCCAGTGATAATAGGTCTTGTGGTTGGCCATAATACCACGTATGGCCAGAGGTATTACCAGTAACGGACAGAGGTATATGGCTGTAGAGCCATAGAGCCGGGGGAGTAGGGTTATTTAGCATAGGGTATTGCAACAGAGAATATATGCTATTTCTTTTAGATACCACTTGATATTGGACAGAGGTATGGTTATATTACAATGGGGAGAAGATAGGGCTTCTCCAAGGATATGTCCGAGGGATTATATATAGTTATGGGGCGTATCAGCAGAGGCATAGGGCAGTGCATTAGAGGAATGGGGCTCGTTCTAACAAGAGCATATGCGTGTGGATTAGGATGCGTATACTCCTGTTACTAAGAGCATAGGTGACTGTTGAGTGAGGCATACTCATAATCATTGCCCATAAGCCCCTGGAAGAGTTGGTATATCCGGGGTAGAGAACGCGGAGCGTACTCCGTAGGGACAACCCCCTAACCCCCTTTGTTAAGGGGGATTCAAACTCCCCCTTGGTAAAGGGGGACCAAGGGGGTTATTATGTAACCTTAATGTAACATTATGAGTGAGGCAGTCCCGCCATTCGGCGGGATAAGAGTTTGTAACTCGCTTCGCTCTAACAAACTCTAAAGGGGGTGATAACAATGAGTAAAGTAGTAAGTTTTCTGCGCGTCTCGGCCACCGGCATTGCCTCAGACCCGCCCACCGGGGTATCTGTTCCGGACGGGTCCAAGGAACAATGGCAGGAGGCGATGATTCTCAATGCCAGCCGGATTAACCAAAAACGCAAGAAGAAGATTCCGGACCAGCCCAGATACGAGACCAATATTGCCGGCTCGTCCATCAAGACCTGGGGCAACTTTATTGACCCGAACTTTATCAGCCGGTCCGGACGGACCAAGTCCAATATCGTGGCCACGCATGCCCGGGCTATTTCCCAGGGCTATGCCAAATATAACCAGCATCTGGACGAGATGTTCGCCACCGAGGACGGCGTGCCCTGCAAGAAGTTCCGGGACAAGGTCACGGCCGCGGCGGACCGCTATGCCCAAAAGGCCCGGATAATGATGGGCCTGACCGGCAACAAGGTGACCGGCTACGGATGCAACGTGGTCATTCCGCTCTGGATTGCCAATGACTCGCGCATCGCCGGGATGATTGGTCCGGGCGACAAGATGAGCGGCGGGCCGGTGGATATCATCAGGCCGGGGCTGCTGGTGCCGTTCAAGGGCGGGATAGTGTCGCTGTTAAATCAGGGCGGTTTCATGGTGGCCATGTCCAAATTCAGCCCGGAGATTATGCTCTATGAGAACATGCGCAACAATGATTTCCTGTCCGGGTTGCAGGACAGTGTCAAGTATGAGAAATTCTCCGTGGGCGGCGCCTCGCACTGCGACTGGGTCTCGGACATCGACCTGGGGCTTTGTTTGGAGGTGCAGATAAGCGAGAAATAGTTGAGCGTAGGGCGTATAGCGGAGAGAGTAGAATCCCCTCTAAAAAGAGGGGCAGGGGTGTGTTACAGTGAACCCGCTGCGACTGAAGGGAGTCCCGTTAGGGATGCGGCTGAATTAATCGGCGTATGCTCCTAACTGGACTCTCGCCATGGCGGGAACGGGTATAATCTTTCGGCAATAATGCACTTATTGACAATCTGATTGATAGAAAGTAGTATTTCCTGCCCAGCCCTTTGCAAAGCAATAGTCGGTAGCGCTTTAGCCAGCGGCTAAAGCGCACCGGGTACAATATTGTGTCCCCAGATTCCCAGATTCTGTAGATTCCCCAGATTCCATATTCCCAATCTTGAAAAGTACTATCACAAGAATTACAATTTTACTTTATTTGGAATGATATTTCTGATTTTAATTCGCCATTCCATATTTTTTGCCCTTGATTGTATCTCTCAAAAGAGTATAATTTCCAATATTCCCAGACATAATCTCCGGGTTTCCACTCCACTAAAGACAATGGCCCTTCATTATCTTTATAAACAATATTTTTTATATAGGTACACCCCTTCTTTATTATGATAAATCCTCCGATATCCACCTGTACGTCCATTAGAGATCCTTGCCAAACGAGTTCCCTCTTATTATTAGTTAGTCTATATGCCACCCTCCACTCATCTTTAGCTGACGGGAATTTAGTAATAATAATATCATTCTCATCTAAATTTACTATTCTAAATTCCAATTTCATCTCGTCGCCTTTTGCATATACTTTTTTATCAGTAATGATTCTCATCGCTAACTTAGACTGAACAAATTCATTTGGAGGTGGGGGACGCAGGTTTTCTTGTATGTATTGAATTACATCTGTATCACGCTTCTTTTTTAACTCCGCCTCAATGGTATCGTGTGGAACAAATGAATTATTAGTACATGAGCCAACAGTCCAAACAATAGTTAAAACAAGTAAAACAATTTTAATATTCATTTAATTATCTCCAGTTTATGGTCTTGTTTTGAGCCAGCACTAGGTCGTTGTGCAATTTGGTAATCTGGGGACACAATACTAGTTTCCCTCCTGTTTAACCTTGAATTCGGTAGTTCAAGTTAGTTGGGGACAGACCACATATTTTCTTCCCCTTTATTTATGCGGCCTACCGGACTTTTTCTTTATAAAACACCGTTTTAGCCGACGCTCCAGGCGCTCTATAATCTGGGATAATCTGGGATAATCTGTCTGGGACTGTCTGGGGACACAATACTAGTTTCCCTCCTGTTTAGCCTTGAATTCGGGGGTCACCTACTCAATTCGCTCCGCTTAGAACGCTCCGCGGTCTCTACGAGTTCGCCCTCACTTTCGGTTTCGGGCCGGGCTTTTTAAACCCCAGAAACCGCCCCAAGAAATTTTCTATTTTCTTTATGAAACTCTCGTTCCCCGAATTCTGGGGATAGCATACTCGATTGTTTAATTCGGTATACCCAGAACGAACCCAGCATAAGATAACACACCCCTGACCCCTCTTGATAGAGGGGATTATTAGGAAACTACTTGTCCTTGGCCCAGAATTTTATCAGGGTGTCGCGGGAGCCGGAGGCGAGTAGTTGACCGTCCGGGCTGAAGACGATAAAGCAGGCCTTTTCGCTATGGCCCCGGATGGTCTGGATTTCCTGCCAGGTTGCCGTGTCCCAGATTTTTATCATCTTGTCCCAGCCGGATGATGCCAGATACCTGCCGTCCGGGGTATATGCCAGGCCGCAGAGTTTGTCCGTATGCCCGTAAAGGGTCTTGACTTCCTGACCTGTTGCCACGTCCCAGATTTTGACCAGTTTGTCATAGCCGCCGGATGCCAGGTATTTGCCGTCCGGCGAGAAGGTGACAAAGCTGACCTCCTTGGTGTGGCCCAGCAGGGTGTAGGTCGGGCGGTTTTGGTAGATGTCCCATATCTTTACGGTGCTATCAATGCCGGCCGAGGCGAGCATAGTCCCGGTCGGCGCTCCGATGCCTTCGGATGCGGAGCGCCCCGACTCCTGTCGGGGCGCAAATGCCACCGAATAGACCTCATTGGTATGGCCCATGAGGACATTAAATTCCTTGCCGGTGGCTACGTCCCAGATGACGATGGTCTTGTTGTGGGTGGCCGCGGCCAGGAAGGCACCGTCCGGGCTGAAGGCCAGGGACCAGATTTTGTCGTCGTTCCGGTCGCCTAACAGCCTGACTTCCTCGCCGGTATTAACGTCCCAGAAACGGATGGTCTTGTCCGAACTGCCTGAGACCAGGTATTTGTCGTCGGGTGAGAATATGACAATCGGGATATAGCCCTGATGTTCGGTGATGGTCCGGATTTCCTTGCCGGTGGCCACGTCCCAGAGCTTGAGGGAATAGCAGGATGAGGCCAGGTATTTTCCGTTGTGGCTGAAATTGATGCAGTTGACACAGCGATTGTGGCCGGTCAGGACCTTGACCTCCTTCCATGCCCCCACACCAATGGAATTGGTGTGGGGGCATGGGGCAGGTGAATTAGTGGTACAACTGATGGTAAATAGCAGTATGCCACAACACCAATATAGTAATAAATTTTTCACCGTATACTCTCCTTGATACGGTTTTTCAGTTGCGCGAGAGCTTTTGACCTTAGTTTCAGGTTCTTTTCCCTGATTCGCGCATCCTTTTCCGATTTGTATGCTTCATAATAGATTAATTCAAATAGAATTCTGCTTTTAGTAGAGAAGACCTGACCTCTATTGTGTTCTGCCAATCTTCTTTTCAAATCACTGGTTGAGCCGAGATATAGATTGTTATCTTTCTTACTCTTCAGGATATACATATAGAACATATGAAGTTTACCCCCACACCAATCCATCGTCCCAATGTGTTGTGTGAGGGATTTATCCCCACACCAATGGAATTGGTGTGGGGATTTACCACACCGGTATTCCCCCAATATGGTCCATAATTACTGATGAGACGTCCACCAGGTTGCCAGTGACCTTACTAAGCGGATTGAGCTGGTTTTTATCCATCAGAAATCCGATGGCGCTCATGGTGGTATACATGACAAAGGTATTATCCTTATCTGACGCGGCGTTGATAAATACCTTGGCGGATTCCCGGTCGCCCAGCAGTCCGAGCGAATGCAGGGCATAGGAGCGCAGGAGTTGGTCCCGGGTCTGGGAGGCCTGTTTCAGCAATGCCGGCATAACAATGTCTTTTTTCTTGCCGAGCATGGTCAGGGCAATGGCCAGGTTAGAGTGATACGGATAGGTATTTGACCGGTCCGGCAGTTTTTCCCACATCTTCTGCAGAATCTCAACGCCTTTGGGGTCTTTAATCATTCCCAAAGCCAGGATTAGATAGGGGGTCAGGAGGGTATCGTTTTGTTGTTTTTCATCGCTGAGGATACTGACGATTATCGGGACGGCTTCGCTGTCTTTCAGCAGGCCCAGCCCGATGGCGGCCGATGCTTTGAACAGGGGTGAGCGGGCCTTTTTGTTTTCCAGAATCTTTCTCAAGTCCGCCTTGGCCTTGTCATGGCAGGATAGCCCTAAGGCCAGGGCCATCAGGCCGTCGGCTTCAACGGATTTCTCCTTGCGGAATAATTCAGATATAATTTCATAGGATTTAGGGCTCTTGACCTGGGCCAGGGCCAGGGCGGCATAACCGCGGACTACCGGATACCGGTCACGCAGGAATGCGGCAACAGAATCTCCGGCTTCCGGAGCCCCGGTCATTCCCAATGCTATGACCACAGCCGTGCGGACATCGGATTCTTTTTCCGCGGTGGGACTGGATTTCTGGAGCTCAGTGATGGCTTCTTTGGTGGCGATTCTGCCCAAGGCGAGCGCGGCATAGGCCCGAACCGCCGGATGTTCCTTCTTTCCGCCTTCGGCCTGGTTGAGCATCTTTCCCAGCAGCGCGATGGCCGAGGCATCCTTGAGGTTGCCGAGCGCCAGCGCCGCGCAGCATCTGACTTCGTGGTCATCTTCCCGGTCAGCCAGGATGTCTTTGAGTGTCTTGGTTGAGTCGGAGTTATTGACCGGCAGGTAGCCGATGGTCAGGGCGGCGTAACAGCGCCTCAAAGCTATCTCTTTTTTCTTATCCAGCAGGACCTTGCGGGCCAGTTCGCCGGCCGAGGCGTCGCCGCTAAAACCCAGGGCTAGGAGCATATTGTTGCGGACGAATAAGCGAGTCTCGGATTCCTCGGACTTCTTGAGCAGTTCCATGGCTTTCTGGCTGCCGGCTGAGGGATCCATGGCGTCCTTGACCTTGCCGAGCGAGATGGCGGCCCGGAAAGCGACAAAGGTGTTCTTATTTGACATGCCTTCGACCAGGGCATTAATAAGTTCGTCATAAAGCGGGTGGATGGTTACTGATTTTGACCCCTGGCCATCATCGACAATATTTGCCCATTCCACCGGTTCCCGGAAAGAGATGAATTTATCGCGGTTGTTGCTCCACCAGACCTCCCAGGGTTCTACCACGCCGACGAATGAGGTGGATTGGAACCGGATACTCTGGAAAAGCGGTTGGAGACCGATACCCGGGGCCGGGCGGGTGGCGCTGGGTGGGGCGGCAGACGTAGCGCCTCTGGAGCCGGAGCCGGGCGTTGGCAGCGGGCTATCCGGCGTTGCTGGCTGGCTGGGCGGCGGCGGAGGCGGTGGTGTTGCAGGTGTTGGCGCTGGTGCCGGTGTAGCCGGCGGTTGCGGTGTAGCCGGCGTAGTTGGTTGAGCAGGCGGCTGGCTTGGTGTCCCAGGTGTTTTATCAGGTGGCGGTGTCTCTTTGGGCGCTTCAGACGGTGGCGATTCACGCGGCGCTTCACCCGGAGCCGGAGGCGCCTCTCTTGGCGCCGGAGGCGGGGGCGGCACGCCTCTTCTGGGACAACAGCTGTTAAGATAGTTTGTATCCGGGGCCAATATAAATATGCCGCTTAATAAAAGTAGCGCTCCAATTAAACTTTTGGTCTGTTTCATAACGCTCCTTTCCCGGATAAGGTTATCACCAGACCGGTATTGGCAGGAGATGTTTCATTATTTCCAATTCATTTGAGATGTCAATATTGTCGGCGGTCACTTTATCAATCGGGTTAACCGGATGCTTGTCCATCAGGAAGCCGATGCCGGTTATTGCCGCTTTGCGCACTTCCGGGTTGTTATCCTTATAGGCCTCGACAAATGCCTTGGCGGTGGCCTTATTTCCAATCAAGCCCAGGGTATGAAGCGCATAGGTGCGCAGGGTAGCATCCTTTGAGCCGATGTGCTTCAGCAATTCTTCCGTCATCTTTTCCCGTGAAGTCAATTTCATCAGGGCAATGACCAGATTGGTATAGGCAGTGATGCTAAGGCTCTTATCGGCTTTTGACCACATCTTTTGCAGTATGTCCAGGGTTTGTTTTTCCAGGTCAGATAATTCTTTTATCCGGGCTGACTTTGAGCCGATTCCATCGCCTTCAACCACGATTTCCTCCTTTTTCTGTTCATTTAACATGGCCAGGGTCAGGAGCAGATAAGGTGTAAGAATAGTGTCGTTCTGCTGTTTTTCATCCTTGAGTATGTTGACTATTGTCGGGAGAGTTTCCGTATCCTTGAGCAAGCCCAGGGCGATAGCGGCTGCGCCGCGCAGTAACGCCCGTGATTTCTTATTATCGGCTAATATTTTCCTCAAGTCCGTTTTGGCTTTTTCATGGCCGGTTAAACCCATGCCGATCAACATTAATCCGTCTGAATTGGGCGACTTATTCTTCAGCAGCGCCTCGGAGATGGTCTCGTATGCCTTGTCGTATTTTATCTGGGCCAGCGCGACGCAGGCCATTCCCTTAACCGAAGGCGCCTTATCCTGGAGTAAGGCCAGAATGGCATCCTTGGCTTCTGGTAATCCGGTCATCCCCATTGCCGTGACTGCCGCAACGCGGACATCTTCGTCTTTCTCAATGCCCGGAGCTATTTTTTTTAATTCATCTAACGCTTCTTTGGTGCCGATTCTACCCAGGGCCAGGGCCGCATACGCCCTGATCATGCCTTGTTCCTTTTTGCCGCCGTCTCCGGTAAGGATTTTGCCTAAAACAGGAACTGCGGACGTATCTTTAAGGTTGCCTAAGGAAAGACAGACGGATGATTTTACTTCAGCGTTTTCCTTTTCGGCGGTTAATAAATCCCGGAGTATCTTGGGCGCGTCAGAGTCGCCGGGCAGGTAACCCAAGGCCAGCGCCGCATAGGAACGTTTTAAAGGCGGATTTTTAGTCTGCAGGATATTTTTTAGAATCGGTATCACCGAAATGTCGGATGTGAGTCCCCAGCCTATGAGAACATTATTCGCGACGAAGTAACGGGTTTCGGTCTCATTGGCCTTTTTGAGAGCCTCGATGGCTTTAGGGCTGCTGATTGCGGGATTCTGGGAATCCTGGGCTTTGCCCAGGGCAATAGCCGCCCGGAATGCCAAGTAGATATCCTTATCTGCTACGCCGTCTACCAGCGCATTGAGAAGTTCGTCGTAAATAGGAGAAATCGAAAATGATTTAGTGCCTCCCTGGTCCACAATATTTGCCCACTCAATAGTCTCCCGGAATGCGAGATATCTATCACGATTTCGGGTCCACCAGGCCTCCCATGGTTCAGCCACGCCTAACAGTGATTGGGCGCTCTGAATTAATGGCATCAATCCAGGACCTAATTGGGGGCGGGGAGGCGCTGAAGGCGCCGGCGGCCTGGTCGTTGGAGTGGTTTCGCCTGATGGAGGTGCGGGTGTGCTTGGAGCCGGAGTTGAGCCGCCGCTGCCGCCACGCGGGCAGCAACTGTCCAGTAAATTCATATCCGCGGTCAGGAGAAAAAGCCCAAGTAATAATATAATAGCCCCCGCCAGATATTTTATGGTTTTCATAGCTACCTCCTTTTTAGTCCTGCCTGCCGGTCGGAGTGTAAGGGTTTACCAAACTGGTATCGGCAGGATGTGATCCAGTATCATCATCTGCATATCAACGCTGTCCGATGTTATCCGGTCAACTGGATTTATCGGATTTTTATCCATCAGGAATCCTATGCCGACCATTACGGCCTTACGCATCTCAGGGTTATTATCCTTGGCGGCATCAATAAATGCCTTGGCTGAATCCCTGTTGCCGACCAGGCCGAGCGTGTGCAGGGCATAAGAGGCCAGGGTCTTGTCATTGCTGTTGATATGTTTTATCAGTTGTTCTACCACTTCGTTTCTTTTGCCCATTCTGGCTAGTGCGACAGCCAGATTGGTGTAGGCGGTAATAGTCAGTTTTTTGTCTGCCTTAGCCCACATCTTCTGGAGTATTTCAACCATTTGTTTCTCTGCATTCGGCAGTTCTTTCTTCTTAACCGCTTCAGTATCAGAACCTTCTTTTTCAAATACTTCGTCTTTCTTCGGCTCGCTAATCATTGCGACCGATAAGATAAGATAAGGTGTCAGCGTTGTCTCATTTTGCTGTTTATCTTCCTTGAGGATATCGACCATTATCGGAATTGTTTCGGCATCCTTAAGCAAGCCTAGTCCGATAGCGGCCGCGCCGCGCAGTAACGCACGTGACTTCTTGTTGTCGGCTAATATCTTCCTTAAGTCCGTCTTGGCTTTCTCATTACCGGTCAATCCCAGGGCAATCAGCATCAAACCGTCGGCATCGGTGGTTTTGTTTTTCTGAAGCGCCTCTGAAATGGTTTCGTATGCTTTTTCGTATTTTATCTGGGCCAGCGCGATACAGGCCATGCCTTTGACCGATGGGGTTTTGTCCTGCATGAAAGCCAGGATGGCGTCCTTGGCTTCGGGCAATCCGGTTATTCCTAATGCCATCACCACGGCCGCCCGGACATCGCTTTCTTTTTCATTGGCCGGGGTGAATTTCTTCAGTTCATCCAACGATTCCTTGGTGGCGATTCGGCCCAGGCCTAAAGCGGCGTGCGCCCGGATGGTTCCCCGTTCCTTTTTGCTGACACCATCGCCGTTAAGTATTTTACTCAGGACCGGAACCGATTCGGCGTCCTTGAGATTACCTAAGGCGATGCAGGCGGATGATTTTACTTCGTGGTCATCCTTATCAGCCGTGATGATGTCGCGGAGTATTTTGGGGATTTCCGGGTCGTTGGCAACATAGCCTAACGCTAATGCGGCATAGGATCGTCTCAATGAAGAATTGTCTTTTTTGTTCTGGAGCGCTTCTTTGATTACGCCGGATACGGTATTATCCGCGGTAAGCCCTAGCCCAAATAGGATATTATTACTGACGAAATCACGCTTTTCGGATTCGTGCGCCTTTTTAAGGACCTCTACGGCTTTGGGGCTGCTGGCCGCGGGATTCTGGGAATCCTGGGCTTTGCCCAGGGAAATAGCCGCCCGGAATGCCACATAGTGGTCTTTATTGCCCACTCCGTCGGACAGGACATTTATAAGTTCGGCATGAAGAGGGGAGATGGAATATGATTTGGTTCCGCCCTGGTCAACGATATTGGCCCATTCAATCGGGGCCCTGAATGCCAGATACTTATCGCGATTCCGGCTCCACCAGATTTCCCATGGTTCGACTGCGCCGGTTAGAAACTGGATACTCTGTATCAGCGGCTGCAGCCCCACGCCCAAACTTGGTCTGGGGGTAGGTGCAGGTCCCGGACCTCCTCTTGGGGTGGGGCCGGGAGTCGGCGGCGGCACTCCGGGCGTTGAGGAGTCAGGCGGGGGCGGCGGAGGCGGAGGCGGTGTATATCCGCCCATCTTCGGTGGATTTGGGCACCATCCGTCAACATTTTGAATCTGGGTTATCGATAGAATGGCTGCCAGGGCTATTATTCCGATTAGGATTTTTCTCATATGGATGCTCCTCTCGACTACAGGTCTTGTATATATCCTTAAACCGCTGTTTGTCAATAATATTGCTCTATAATATAGAATGTTTGAGAGGGCTATAATACTGCATCTAATGTTAAAATATTTCAAATCTGATGCAGTGCTCCCTGATACTACCACACCGGTATCGGAAGGATATGGTCCATTATGCGCATCTGGATATCGACGCTATCCGCCGTTACCTTATCAATCGGATTTATTTGATTCCTGTCCAGCAGGAATCCTATAGCGCCTATTACGGCCTTACGCACATCAGGATTATTGTCTTTGGCGGCATCAATAAATGCTTTGGCCGAATCCCGGTTGCCGATTAATCCGAGGGTGTGCAGGGCGTAAATCCGCAGCGTGGCGTCCTTGGCAGTTGCATGTTTAAGTAATTGTTCTATAATCTGATTTCTTGATGTGAATCTCATCATCGTAATCGCCAGGTTGGTATAGGCGACAATGTTGATATTTTTATCAACCCTGGCCCACATCTTTTGCAATATCTCCACTTCCAGTTTTTCCAGACCCGATAATTCACTGGTAGTTTTCTTGTTTTCCTGGTCATGAATCATGGCCAGCGATAGAATCAGGTATGGCGCGAGAATGGTGTCATACTGTTGCTTATCATCCTTAAGGATACTGACTATTATTTCAATCGCATCCTTATCCTTAAGCAGTCCCAGTCCGATAGCGGCCGCGGCCTTAAGCAATGGCCTTGTTTTACGGCTGTCTGCGGATAATATTTTTCTCAGGTCCGCTTTGGCCTTATCATTGCCGGTCAGGCCCAGGGCGATCAGCATCAAGCCGTCAGCTTCCGGCGATTTGTTCTTCAGCAATGCCTCGGAAATCATGTCGTATGACTTGGAGTCTTTTATTTGAGCCAGCGAAATACAGGCTAATCCTCGGACGACATTAGCTTTATCTTGCAGGAATTCGATAATAGTATCCCGGGCGTCCGGTGACCCATTCATACCCAAAGCCATAATGACAGCCGAACGGAGGTCATTTTCCTTTTCAGTATCCTGGGTAAATTTTTTCAGCTCATCCAGCGCTTCTTTAGTGCCGATTCTGCCCAACCCCAGGGCCGCATGCGCTCTGATCATCCCCTGTTCTTTCTTGCCGCCGTCGCCATTAAGGATTTTGCCTAAAGTCGTAACTGCCGAGGCATCCTTGAGATTGCCCAGTGAGATGCAGCAGGTGGATTTTACTTCTCGGTCTTCCTTTTCGGCCGATAATATCTCTTTGAGCGCAGATGATATCTCGGAGTTATTGGCAACGTAACTCAATGCCAGCGCCGCAAATGAGCGCCTCAACGGGGCATTATCTTTTTTCTGCAGGACATTTTTTATAATGGCTATCGTGGAAGTATCAGAGGTGAGGCCCAGCCCCAAAAGGACATTATTCCTGACGAAATCTCTGGTTTCTGATTCGTACGCCTTCTTAAGAACCTCGATGGCTTTTTGGTTGCTGGCCGCGGGATTCTGCGGGTCCTGCGCTTTGCCCAAGGCAATAGCCGCGCGAAATGCCAAATAAGGGTCTTTATCGTCCACGCCGTCGGCCAATATGCTGATAAGTTCGTCATAAACAGGGGAGATGAAATATGATTTGGTCCCGCCTTTGTCGGTGATATCGGCCCATTGGATCGGTTCCCTAAAATAAAGATATTTATCGCGGTTCCTGGTCCACCAGAACTCCCAGGGGTCGGCTACGCCGAGTAATGGCTGAGCGCTCTGAATCAGGGGTTGTAACCCTACGCCCAAGGGAGGGCGTTGAGCGGATGGCAGGCCGGATCCCGGGCCGCCGCCTGGGGTGGAGCCACCTCCTCCGCTACTGGGACAGGCGCCGCCGGCATATCTATCCGATCCCAATGCCACGCTGCTCAGGCATAATACAATTAATATCAGATATCTCCGCATTTGGTTTGCTCCATGCTAAATTTATAGTAGCATAAATCCTTAAATTGTCAATGCTAATCTCGATAATATTGAATGTTTGAAACGCCTGAAAAACTGCATAAATACAGAAAATATTTGATATCAGGCGATAATTTTTCTATATAGGCTCTTTATGGAAAACCAATTGATTAGTTTTGATGACTTTAAGAAACTGGACATCCGGATTGCCAAGGTTCTTTCGGTGGAGAATCACCCCAATGCCGACAAGCTCTATATCCTCAAGGTTGATATCGGTCCGTCGGCCAGCCTGCCGATAGGCACAGCCAGCCCGGCAGGTGCTAATACTGTGGCTGGCGCGCCCGAACAAAAGGCAGTTGAATCCGATCCGGCCGGGCGGGACATCCGCCAGTGCGTGGCCGGATTGCGGCCTTTCATCAGCCCGGAACGGCTCCTGAATCGCCATGTGGCAATGGTGGTCAATCTCCAGCCGGCTATGCTGCGCGGTATGGAAAGCACGGCCATGCTCCTGGCTGCCAGCACCGAAACCCTAGCCGGCCGCGAGGTCGTTTTGCTCCTGCCTGAAAAAGAACTGCCACCCGGGTCAAAGGTGTCTTAGAGTTGAGGACTAATGTCATTCCTGCGTCCCGATGCCAACGGGGATACGGGGCGCCCCGATTCACATCGGGGCGGAAGCGGGGCGGAATGTCCAGAAGGGGCGTTTAGCATGAGTCCGGTAATTTGTAATCTCCTGTAACTATTTAGAATAGCGAGTAGAGTATGAGCAAGAAGAGCGGTTTTATGTTTGACGCCAAGCTGTCATCATTGGACCCGGACATTGTTTCATTTATAAACGCCGAAGAGCAGCGGCAGTCCAATAATCTCCTGATGATTGCCTCGGAAAGCTTGTGTCCCAAGCCGGTGCGCGAGGCCCTGACCGCGGTCTTCACCAACAAATATGCCGAGGGTTATCCGTCCCTGCGCATGACCATCGAGGAGCGCAACCGTATCGAAAAAGAGCCCGAGCGCTACCTGGCTTTCCACCGTCGTTACGGCGACCGGAGATTCTACAAGGGCGCGGAATTCTCCAACTTCGTCGAGGTCCTGGCCCAGCGCCGGGCCGCTGAAATATTCGCTAATCCCAACGCTCCGGTGGACGGGATATTCGTCAATGTCCAGCCGCTCTCCGGCGCGGCCGCCAATAACGCCGTCTATAACTCGTTCCTGGTTCCGGGCGATGTGATTATGG
The DNA here is from genome assembly GCA_016235865.1 of Planctomycetota bacterium. Lineage (NCBI taxonomy): Bacteria > Pseudomonadati > Planctomycetota > Planctomycetota bacterium. Next base: position 65,552 of record JACRIK010000014.1, read on the forward strand.
GCATGTCGCTATCCTACGGCGGACATCTCACCCACGGCAGTCCGTTTAACCGCTCCGGCCGTCAATACAAGGTCATTCCATATACCGTTGACTTGAAGACCGGCCAATTTGACTATGAAGCGCTGGAAAAACTGGCCATGGAACACAAGCCCAAGATAATCATTGCCGGCGCCAGCGCATTCCCCTGGAATATCGATTGGGCCAGGTTCAAGGCCATCGCGGAAAAGGTCCCGGTCCAGATTACCGGCCTGACCAGAACCGGCGCCATACTCATGGCTGATATCTCGCATCCGGCCGGATTGGTCGTAGCCGGTCTATTCAACAACCCGGTCGGCGTGGCAGATGTCACCACCTTTACCACGCATAAGACCATGTGCGGCCCGCGCGGCGCAGTCATTATCTCCTCTGACGAAGAGATTGCCAAACGCATTGACCTGGGCGTATTCCCGGGTGAGCAGGGTGGTCCCCATCTTAATAATATCACGGCCAAGGCCGTGGCCTTTAAGATTGCCGCGACCAAGGAATTCAAGGCGCTCCAGCAAAATATAGCGGCCAACTGTAAGACATTGGCTGATGAATTCCGGAAACTGGGATTCCAGCTGGCTTATGGCGGTACCAATACCCATCTGGTTCTGATTGATTTAGATAGTTTGAAAGGCGGGTCAGGCATTCCGCCCAAGGGCGACATCGCCTCCAACATCCTGGATATCTGCGGGATTACCTGCAACAAGAACGCCTTACCGGGTGACGAAACCGGCGCCCGGCCGCGTGGCTTGCGCTTCGGAACAACCGTCCTGTCGCAGTTAGGTATGGGCGCTCCGGAGATGAAGAAGATTGCCCAGCTGGTCCACTATGTCCTGAGCAATATCAAGACCTTTACCGTCATGAGTCATTCCGGCGAGATAGTCCGCGGTAAGATTGACCTTGAGGTAATGGAAAAGACCCGGGCTGAGGTTAGCAAACTCATGAAGTGCAAAGCCAAGGGCGCGGCACAAAAGGGCAATGCCATCGAAGTAGTCGGCGAACGCGCTATTGCCTTCCTGCAATCGCTGGTCTCCGAGAATATTTATCTGTTAAAGCCGGGTCAGGCCATCCAGGCCACGCTCAAGGTTGGTAACAGCACCAGCGAGGTTGTTTTCAAGATGATGCAATCGGATACTTTTTTGGTTGTTCCCCCCAAAGCTAAGATTGACACCATAGTCAGATACTTTAATGGCCTCTCAGACGGCTATATCACCTGGAAAACGGATGACATCTACGCCAAGGTTGAAGGCCCGGTGGTGATAAGGCTGACCCGTAGTGTCATTCTGAGCAAAGCGAAGAATCTACTGCCAAAGGAGACCCTTCGTTCCACTCAGGGTGACATTAAGAGGATTGACTTCGTCTTCAAACCCTTTACCGGCGAGCCGCGCCGGACATCATTATACGAGGAGCATCTCAAACTGACCAAGGCCCAGTTTCTGGTCCCGTTTGCCGGATGGTCCATGCCGCTCTGGTACACCCGGGCCAGCGAGGAGCATCAAGCCGTGCGCGCCGCGGCCGGGCTGTTTGATGTCTCGCATATGGGCAAACTGGAAATCTCCGGCGCCTATGCCACCCGATTCCTGGATATGGTCACCAGCAACTATGTGCCCAAACTCCAGATAGGCCAGTCGCATTATTCCTATGTGCTTGATGCGGTCGGAAGTCCGCTGGATGATATCCTGCTCTATAGAATGGAAGAGCAGAAATACCTGATGGTGGTCAACGCCTCCAACAAGGAAAAGATTGAGCAGTGGCTCAATGCAGTCAATGCGGGTGAGGTGATAATTGACCGTGACAATCCGAATCGCGGATTGGAATCCAGCGTCAAGATAGTTGACCGGGCCGTAGAAAATGACTGGGTCAACGTGGCGCTCCAAGGCCCGATCGGCATTAAGATACTGCTCAAGCTCACCGGAAGTAAGGAAGACGCCCAGAAACTCCGATGCCTGAAAAAGACATTCTTTGTCGAATTGGAGTTGAATGGTATTACCGCGCTAATCGCCCGGACCGGATATACCGGCGAGGAAATTGCCTATGAGATATTCGTGGCCAGGGCCAATGCGCCTCGTTTCTGGAATCTCCTGCTTGAGACCGGCAAGGAATTCGGCATCAAACCCTGCGGACTGGCCGCCCGTGATTCACTCCGGACCGAGGCCGGACTGCCGCTCTACGGGCACGAACTCAACGGCGAGAATAATGTCATGCCCACCGAGGCCGGCTATGGCGCATTCATTAAGCGGCACAAGCCGTTCTTTATCGGACGTAAGGCATATATCCAAAGAGAAAAACAATCAGAAAAGAAAATCGTGCGCTTCAAGATAACCACACCCAATGCCCGGGCCATCAAACCCGGTGATGCGGTTTACCAGTCGGCCAGCAGACCGGCAGACCAGCAGACCGGCGGACAGGTCGGCATAGTCACCAGTTGCACGCTTGCCACAGGCGGACAAATTGGCCTGGCGCTGATTGACAAGAAGAATGCTATTCAGGATGCCGTGTTACAGGTGATTCCAACACCCAGGCCCGGCAGTCAGCAGACAGTGCAACCGGTTGACGCAATTATCCTGACGAGGTTTATGGTTAAGGGATAAAGGATAATATGAAAAATATCTTGATGATATTAATTGGGCTAATAGTAGGGGTAACAATTGGATATGGTGTAGTTATTCTATCTGAAAAAAAGATAACAACCTCATCATTTCCGAAAGATGCAGAATTAACATTGATGAGAGAAATGGTTAGCGCCTTGACCTCTCGTGAAAAAGAACTCCAAAGCAAGCTGTCTGATAGCGAAAAAACTAAGATCCAGCTCCAAGCGCAAATATCCAACCTGAAGAAACAATTATCCGGGATAGAAGAACAGATATCTGTCTCGCAAACCACAGGATCTGCGATTAAAGATACCGAATCGGACAAGCATACATCGTTCAACAAGGAAAATATGCGCCTGTATGCCCGGGCCATCATGGCACTAGAGGGTGATGGCGAACCGCTCAGGAAAGACCCGACTTTGCAGACGGCATTCCAGGAACTGATGGCTGATATAATGAAGATGATGGCAAAATATAATATTGATTTTGATATGTGGGGCACTGGTGATGAGGTGTTATACAAGGCCTATGCGATTCCTGAAATCAGGCAGTGGTTTTCTGAGTTAGGCGCGGCGACCTTCGAGGAAGCGGGCGTGCCCCTGACCAAGGCGCAGCTCAAGGCCGTGGATGAGGCCATGCTCCGCAGGGCCGAGGAAGGTAAGAAACTGAATGACCCGTCAGTAACCAACATGGAAAAGGCGGTAATGTTTCAAAGGTTCATGGCCAAACAGGACAAGGAGTTTCGCGACATATTTACAGACGAACAGGAAAGGAAGTTGCCGGGAGATGTTGCCACGACTTTGATAGGGTTAAATAGGGTTAACACATTGCCGAATGTTGACGCTTCGGTCAAGACCAAAGACGAATGTTCTAATATTTTCATTCAGAAGTGGGGGAATGAACTGAAACTGAACGATAGTGAAAAACAGTATGTCAAATATGTATCGGATATGTATGTGAATGAATATGTTGTCCTAAAGGCAAGCGCCGAGGCGGAATACGGCAAGGAGTTTATGGATTACAATCTGGAACGCTACGACCGGGCTGATAAATATAAATATATGGACTGGTATGTATCCAGATGGCGATATTTTGATAATCCCGAGAATAAACGCAGGCAGGATGCGGTGAACCTGCGTTTTGCCGAACTCCAACTCAAATACCAGAAGCAACTCCAATCTATCTTCCCAGATAAACTGGAATTGATAAAAGAGCAAAGACCGCAGATTACCCACTTCCCCTATCTGACGGAGTAGGAAAATGATCGCGCTGAATTCGTGGGGCAGTTCAGCACCCGTACGGGTGCTGGGTAAGTATACTTAAGTCAGCCCCATTAGAAGTGAACGCAGTTGTCGTAAGAGGAATAGACCTTAATCTAATCAACAAATACTTGACATTGACAGATAGGACAGTATAACAAATACTGGAGTCAGTATAAAAGATACTGGTTCAAGTATGAAAGATACTGCTTCAATTATAAGATATACTGGTATAAGTATAAATGATACTTGCACAAGTATAAACTATACTGCTATAAGTAAATAAGATACTGGTATCAGTAGAGGAGATACTGAGTCAAGTATATGATATATTTGAACAAGTAGAAGATATACTGGTGTCAGTAGGAAATATACTGTGGTGAGTAATACTAATTAATAACAGTTAGCATTTTGTGTCATTCCCGAGAAAGCGGGAATCCAGTAGGTCCAAAGAGGTCTGGATTCCTGCCTGCGCAGGAATGACAGTGAGTGCGCAACTCGCATAAGGAGACAAGCATGAAGAGAGATTATATCCCAGAAAAGGATGCGGCATTTAATGGGTGGCTGGCGAGTTTCACTAAATATATAGAGTCCCATTATGCGGAACTGGGGTTATCGGCAACTGATAAGGACAATATCGTTGCCGCTAATACCGGCTGGAAGACTGGCTATCAGGCGCATATGACGGCCCAGGGTGCGGCCCGGGGCGCAAAAGAGAAAAAAGATAGCATCCGGAAGACGGCCGAATCGCTGGCCCGGAATCTGGCCCAGCGGAGCACTGTTTATCCCGGGACAACCGATGGCCATCGCGCGGGAATGGGTATGAGACCGCTGGATACCAATCCCACCCCGACTGCGCCGGAATATGTCGGCACTTTAGAACCGCCGTTGTTGGTGCTGGACTGGTCGCTCCGCAGCCAGGTGGTGATTCATTTCGGGGTCAATCCGGCCAATGAAAAGGAGAATTCCAAGCCCGCGGATATTGCCGGCGTTAAACTCTGGTTTCGCCGGAAGGGCGAGGATTGGCAATTTCTGGCCGATGATACCAATAGTCCTTATACGCACAACCTGTCTGACATAGTGCCTATCGGGGCGCAGGCCGGTCTGGGGATAACCGAGCCGCAAAATGTGGAATATAAGGCCCAGTGGTTTGATAAGAAGATGCGTCTCGGCTCTTTCGGCCAGACGGCTAAGTGCACGGTGACGCCGTGAAAAGGTTACAAAAAGTTACAAGATGTTACATTGAGGTTACAAGAGGTTGCAGTAATCTTTTGTAACATCAGGAGGATTTATGCCTACCTACGAACAGGCCAAGGCAGAATTGCTGGCTGAGTTGGATGCCTGGGATAAGTTTGACGCCGAGAGAGAATCATTGCCGCCGGAAATAGAAGAGGCCAAGGCGGCCGCCGCTGACTTCGGTCCGTCTGGGGCTATCATCCGGTCACGGCAACTGATTCCGCTTATATTGGAGCGTCTTGAGAAGGACATCAAAGATAAGACATACCCGTCTGATTTGGTGGTCCAGATGCTTGGCGCGGCGACTATCATTCTTGCCACAAAACGGAAATGGATTAGCGAACGGAATAATTTAGACCCGGATATTTATCCGTCAGCGCAGGAAAAGGCCGTAATCGATGCCTCAAAATCATTCCAGACCTCCCTGAAGAAGTGGATGGCGACCGGCATCAGGTTTAAGGCGGATATGGAACGGCTGTATCTTGACCTTTGGATAATCGGCAGTTGGTTGCTGGACCTTGCCGATAATTCCCGGCGCCACGGCGAATGGCCGCCCGATGAACCGGGGCAATGGAACGAGAAAGAGTGGTGCGCCTATTTCTGGCGCAATCTTAGCAGACGCTCGCCATTCATCAGTTATGTGGAGCGGCACGGTCTGAGTATCGAGTCGCTGGACAAGGGCTTTGCTGAAGAGGAGATTTTCAGTCGCCGGACTAACCAGCGGGCCGGGGACTTTGTCAAACGTTATGAATTGGAACGCCAGACCGCCTTGGCCTGGGATAAGGAACATCCCCTGAACTATCTGGATATGAAGGAATTGCCGGCTCCACCGCCTGAAGACAACAGCGATTACCACGTGGAGAGTATTGATATCAATGAAGAATCCTGTAAGGAACACGAGAAATGGCGCTCGTCACTGCCTGAAATTGACCGCTGGAATGAGCATTCCGAAAGGCGGCCGGTTCAGCCATACCAGAAAGACCCGGCATTTAAAGAATTGAGTAAGTTCACTTCCAAGATAATCAAGGCATCCAAGGATAACTGGAAGCATCAGCAGATGGAGTCGGACCATCCACGGAACTATCGCCCGCCCCTGGACCAGTATCTGGTGCTGTTGGTCTTATGCGCGGACGGTGTGATGATTCACGGACTGATAGACGAAGATGACGACACGGAAATATTTGATAAGAACCGAATAAAGGGGTGCCATCTCTTCTGCGCCGAGGTATTCACCAAGTTCGCCCAGGCAATAAATCTCTATAAGGATTCGGCCTATCGCAGCCTGGCCAGCGAGGCCCTGAAACTTGCCCGGAAAATATCACTTCGTACATGATGTCTTTCTTCTGTGGTGTGTCAGCTATTCCGCGGGGATGACCCAAATCGGTTTGGTGAGTGATAACGAAACCTGTTGCTTTAATTCCATCGCTGACGGTGATGTAATATTGAGCGCGAGACCAGATGCAGTGGTGATGGTTGCCAGATAGTTCTCGCCCTTGAACTGGACTGCGCTAATGACGCCTTTGATTGTGCCACTGGGGTTGAGCTGGGTGTTCTCCGGCCGAATAATCGCCCAGACGTCCTTGTCTGTAATCTTCGGATTTACTTGGCATTTTAATTCCCCCAGTTCTGTCCTGACCGTATCCGGCTTTAGCAATTCTCCTTTTACCAGCGTGGCGTCTCCGATAAACGATGCCACGAATCGGTTGGCCGGTCGGTTGTAAATCGTTTCCGGTGAATCAAATTGGCTTAGTTGCCCGTCTTTTATCACCGCCACCAAATCGGCAATGCTGAGCGCCTCTGACTGGTCGTGCGTGACATAGATGGTCGTGGTCTTAAAATCATCGTGGAATTTCCGGATAAGGGGCAGTAGTTTGGACGCCAGGTTGCGGTCCAGGCTGGAGAGCGGTTCATCCAGCAGGAAAATGTTTGGCCGGACGATTAATGCCCGGACCAGCGCCACCCGTTGCTGTTCACCGCCTGATAGATTGGGCGGGTAGGTGTCGGCATAGCCGGTCAGGTCAGTCAAGGCCAGGAGTTGGTCAACCCAGCCCTTGTTTCCAGAAAACTTAGCGGAATCACTCTTCGGCGAGACAAGGGCTGGGTCAATCTGCCCGGTCATTTCTTGTTTGGGGCATTTGCCCTTTAATGCGAATTCCAGATTCCGGCGGACCGTCATATGGGGCCAGAGTGCCAGGGTCTGGAAGACCATGCCAATCTTGCGCTGGCGGGGCTGGATGATTATTTTGCCCGGGCCTGATGCCAGTTGGTTGTTGATATAGATTTCGCCCGCATCCGGCGCCAGGAGACCGGTCAGGAGCGACAGTAGGGTGCTCTTGCCTGAGCCGGAGGGGCCTAAGAAGGCGACTAATTTGCCGGAGGGGATGGTCAGCGAGAAATCCCTGATTGCGGTAAGAGTTCCAAAAGTCCGAGTAATGTTGCTGAATCTGATTTCCATAATTGTTTTCTCTGTGTCACTCCTGCGAAAGCAGGAGTCCAGACCCTTTGCAATTACTGGATTCCCGCCTGCGCGGGAATGACAGGGGTGGCGTTTCGCCGGAGTTCAGTCCTCCTTTATAACAGAACCCAGGATGATATACAATAAAACAACCAGAAAAGCCATTATCAGGCACATGGACGCCACCTCAGCGGCCTTGTTGAAATGGAAGAGCGAGTAAATCCGGACCGAGAGCGGGGTAATGCCGGGCGGGGCGACCAGGATGGTTACGGCCAGCTCGTTGATAGCCAGGATAAAGCAGATGATGGCTGAGATGGCCAATGGACGTTTGAGTAAAGGTAGGATGACCCTGGTTAAGGTGGCAGTCCGCGACACCCCGGCCACCCGGGCGGCATTTTCCAGAGACGGGTCCAGTGTCTTGAACGCGCCGGCCATAATCAGCGCGGGCAGTGCCACAAACCGGGCCATCAGGCCGAGCGAGATGATAAATTGCGAGTGATAGATAAATAGCAGGCCGCTATGGTTGTATAATTTTATCAGGCCGAGGCCGATGGCTGCGCCGGGGATGACCAGCGATAGTATCAGTAGCCAGAGCAGGAGTCCCTTGAACCTGAATTCGGTTCGTTCCAGCAGATAAGCCAGCAGGAATCCGAGGATGAGCGTGCCGGCCGTGGAGATAAACGTCGTGCTGATACTGTTGAACAGATGGGGTTGGATGATGATAAAGGTATTGATGATGTCCGTTAATGAGTTGATGTTAAGAGCCAGGCCGATGATGGGCAGGGCCACGGATAGACCGATAATTAGGGTGATAAAGACCAGGCAGAGTGTCTGGGCCAGCCAGCTGATGGGGATTCGTTCCGGCGCCTTCCAGCGGGTGTTGATGGTGAATATCGGCCGATTGCGGAAAAGATAATACCATATCAAAACCGCAGTCAGGGTAATGGCTAATAATGGCAGGGTCAGAATCATGGCCTGGTCGGTCCGGAAGAAGACGCTGAACCGGTAAAATATTTCCAGCGGGTAAACATCGAGCAGGGTAATGGACGGGACGTCAAAGTTGTTGACGGCCAGCACGAAAACCAGGATTCCGCCGCCCAGGATATAAGGCAGGACTAGGGGCAGCGAGACGCTTAAGAATGCCCTGAATTTTGAGGTAGTCAGCCAGGCGGTTTTTTCCAGATTGGAATCCAGGTTGCGCAGTCCGGCCAGGGTTAGGAAAGTGACAAACGGGAAGTGGCACATGACCATTATGAATACCGCGCCGGTGACTCCGTAGATGTTGAATGGCAGTGTGCTAATCCCGAGCAGTTTCTGGAGCCAGACGGTCAGGATTCCATTCCAGCCGAGCATATAAACCAAGGAAATGGTTACGAAGTAGGATGGGATAAGGATGGGCAGGAGCAAGAGGTATTCCAGTGTCCGGCTGAACGGGATTCTGAACCGGGCCAGGATAAAGGCCAGCGGGACGCCGAGGATGATTGAGCCGAGCGCGGTCAGCGTTGCTATCAGCACGGTCCGGCTGAATAATACCAGGTAACGGCTGTTGGTGATGACCTCGAACAGGAAGCCGGTGTCCAGGTTGATAAGGGTAGCCAGGAACATATAGCCAATCGGCGCCAGCATGATGAGCAGAGCCAGGCAGATAAGCAGTTTTGCCGGAGTTCTCATTCAATCAGCCTATTTCAGGAACTCGTCGTAGATGAATTTTTTGGCCGGGTCAATCGCATCGGCGAGTTTGCTGTAATCTATGGCCATAACTTTGATGTTACGCAGGTCAAAAAGCGGGCTGTAGGGCTCCAAGCCGGGCCGGAGCGGCATCTGGGCTGAGGCCAGTTTGGCCAGCCGTTGTTCGGTCTGGGCGCTTAGGATATATTCAATCAGTTTTTTGCCGTTGACCGGATTGGGGCCGCCTTTAATCAGTCCGATGCTGTTGGGCAGAACCAGCGTGCCGATGCCGGACTGGTCCGGGTAGATTATCTTCACTGGTTTCTTGTCGAGCATCATCTCATTGGCGTCATCCGTATCCGTCAGGCAGAGCGGCAGTTCACCGCTGGCCACCATTTTGGCCGCCATCATATTCCCGGAGGCAATCTTGCAGTCATTGGCTTTCAAGTTCATGAATAGTTTCTTGGCATCGGCTTCGCCCAGCACAGCAAAGAACGCCGCGGCATGGGTCAGGGTGGTGCCGAAGATAGGACGGGCAATGGCCACCTTGCCTTTATACTGTGGTTGGGTTAAATCGAGGACGGATTGGGGAGCTTCAGCTTCCTTCAATAAATCAGTGTTGTATAATATCACACGGGCCCGGGCGGCAAATCCGGTCCAATAGCCCTGCGGGTCTTTATAACGCTCCGGGATGTCTTTGGCTGATGTCGGGGAAAATGGCGCCAAGATGCCTTGCTGTTTCAGGACCAGGGTCCAGCCGATTTCGTTATTCCAAAACACATCGGCTTGGGGATGGTCCTTTTCCGCCACCAGACGGGTAGCCAATCCGACGGTCTTGGACGCCTCGGTATCGGTCAGCATCTGCACCTTGATGCCGGTGTCTTTCTCGAAGCTCTTCAGGATTGGGCCGGAAAAGACCTCGTCCAGTGCGGTATAAATCACCACTTCATTGCTCGGCGTCTTTGAGCAGGCGGGACAAATAGTCAGTATCACCAGTAGGGTTAGGCTTACCAGGAATAGAAGATTCTTTAGGGTCATGTTATTTTCGTTATTTGGTCTGTTAGAATGACGCTTCTTTTTCAGCTAGGAAGATCTTGCCGGCCTCTTTATTCTCATCCGTCACGGAAAAATCCTCATAGGTTATCTTTATCCGGACCTTGCCATGAGGGAAGGTCAGGTCGTATCCGAATTCGGCCGATGTTTTCGGATTTATTTGCTGCGAGATTTCGGTGAAATTAGGCGCTGGCCGTTTGAAATATTCCTTATAGGTTTCCATAATCTGGCCATCGGTATTTATCAAGTCCGTGGTGCAGACAATGGCCCGATGCGATTCTTCATCCGGGATTCTTTCCTTCTCTGATTTGTTTATCAGCCAGATCCAGGCGGTTTTGCCTTCCACCTCCACATGCGGCTCTAATATCTCCCTGAGAAACTCGGGATATCTGCCGCTGGCGATGGAGTCCGGTGTCGCTGCCAGGTCCGGCTGATTTATTGGATTAGTCCGGTATCGATAACCGATGATGCCGCTGAGCAAAGCCACTAATACCAGCAAAGCCGCAATTAACACGAAATTCTTCATTACTGCCCACGCTGTTCTATTTATATTTGTCGCTTCCGCCTTCAGCCCACCATTTTTTCCAGAGCGCCGCGGTTTCCTTGCGGACCGTATCGGAATCATACATCCATTCGCAGTTAAAGTCCTGCCCGGTAACCCGTTTCAGGGCGCAGTAAGCGCAATAGCGGGTCCAGCCGTCCTCATCAGACAGCATTTCAATCATTGTCTTGACGACATGCTTTTTTGGCGGCAGGTCAGCCAACGTCAGGATGGCCTTGCCGCGGAAATGGGGGTTGCCTTGCTTGGCCACTTCCAGCAATATCTTGGATGCCTCTTCTGTCCGGATTAATCCTAATTGCTCAATTGCGGTTTCTATCACCGGCGGTTTAGCCAGCAGCAGCCCGTTGTCTCTATCCGGAGGTAGCCGCAGTTTTATGCTCTCAAGATACTTGTTAATCGCTTCCTGGAGCACCGGCTCTTTATTGGCATTGAGCAATCCCAGTATTCTCATGCCCACGACCGTGTCAAACCCTTCGCCGTCTATCCGGACGCCTTTTCTGGTCAAATCTTTTAGGGAATCCTTGATAACCACCTCCGTATCCGCAATCATATCTTTATCCTTCAATACATACAGGGTGTATAGTCCGTAGGCCTTAAGGATTGACGGTGTTTCCGGGTTCGCGACAAGTTCCTTCAGCACATCGATATGCTTGGGCGTAAATTTCATCTGGGTTATCGCGGCGAATCTGACCTTGGTGTCATAAAGCCGGTTGGTAATAATGGACAGAAGTATCGGGGCGCCGTCATCGCCCATTTTGCTAAATACTCTTATCGCGAAGTAAAGCACCGGATATTGAAGTTTCTGGAGCTGGTTCTTGGATGTCTTTAACTCCAGGTTGTCGGCCGCTGATTTATCACCCATGGAATATAAGGCAATCCAGGCAAAATATCTGGTCACGGCCAGCTTTTTGTAAATAATCCCGTTGAGATACTTTTTGACATCCTCATTGGTCTCATTGCAGAGCAGGCCCAGTGATTGTATTACCGCCCAGAGCACGTCGCGGTTATTAGGATCGGATTCCATATAATCCATCAACGGCTTAATGGCCTGTTTATCACCCAGCAGTCCCAGGGAATAAGCGGCCATGGTTTTAAAATAGTTGTCTTTACTATTTTTTAATATATCAATTAAGGCCGGCACTATTTTGACGTCACGCCGGTTGACCAAGGCGGATAATGCCCGATTGCGGATGACTTTGTCCTTTTCGATGTTAGAAACAAAGAGATCTCTTAAAGCATTTGAAGCTTCGGGTGTATTATAATAACCAAGCAGTGCCACCGCATTTCGCCTTAACAGTGAATGTTGGCTGTTTTTAGCCGCATTTATAATATAGGGCAGGACCTCCGGGCCCAATTCTCTCAGGCGACGGCCTAAATCACAGCCTGGGAAATAGTACTCCTTGCCAAGTTCCTCGGTCATGAGCCGGTTAATCATCGTTTCAAAATGATTTCCGTTATAACTGCTGGTGCCGGAATTATTTGGGCTGGAATTATTTGTATCGGAAATAGCCGCGCCAGCGATTTCCACCGGCGGCGGTTGGGGCGCCGGGTCGCCTATGGCCTCCATTACATGGGCGGCCACCCGTTTGCCTATGGCTTTATCCCTAAGCCAGGCGCCAATCAATGCGCCCGGAAGCTCGTAAGTTGTCTTCGCCGCCATCAGGCTCGGCTGTGATATCTCAATCAGATATTCCGCGCAGGAAGATTCAGGACAAATTTCGATATACGACATGGTCTGCAGAATTGATACTATTAAATGCAGCCTGAAAACCAAGGGGACTCCAGGTATAAAAATCTCTTTCTTGCTGGGGGCTGGCACGGTTACACCGCTCAGGCTGCTTACCTGGTAAGTATCGAAAGGTATGAAGTAACTGTTGAGCATTTCTATGCCGATTAATGCCGGATCGAGCAGGTTGACCGAAGCAGTGCCGGTTTCGGTAATTTTCTCCTTTATAACCGGGCGGATTAATCCGCCCAAAAAATCATAGGTGATGCCTTCGGTTGATATGAAAGGCGGTGGAGCACTTCGGCTGGGTGGTGGTTTACCTGGTTGCGGTGGTTGTCCGGTGCCGGGATTATTAGGGTCGGTAGGCAGGGGGATAGAGTCAGGCGGCGGTGGTGGTGGTATCGGATTACCGCCGTGCGGCCCGCCGCCATGCCCCTGGGCAATATTTATCAGGATGAAAAAAGTAATTATTCCTATGGCAATTACTAATAAATATTTCATTATAATTCCTTCAGTGTGATGCGCCTTGTATGATAATAATTATAACCTTAAACTGCTATATTGTCAATAATATTCCATTATAAGATAGAATGTTTGAGCGGGCTATAATACTGCATGCGGTGCGAAAATAATTGCAACTGAACTGTAATCTTGACGGCGCTACTGTATGAGACGGTCCATTTCGATGAGGATATTTTCCCCCTGTTCATAATAGCCCTTGGGCGACTTGTCGGATTTTAGGCGTTCGATATTATCTGCTAACTTCCGGCGTGCCTGCCTGAGCGTGGCCAGCGTCTGCTCCCGCTCGGCGCCGGTTAATCTGACGCTCATATATTCCAGCGCCTCGGTCACGCTACGGGCAAAATACTGAGGGTCAATATCCATTAGATTGGCCTGATGGTATTTGAATAGATCAATCTCTTTTGTAAACCCCGCCTCGGTGAGAATCCGGAATGAATTAACCCTGACCTGGCTGTCTTCTTCAGAATAGGCGTATTGCATAAAGTAAGTCTTGAGTTCCGGCATCAGGAAGCGGGTGAATATCTTCCGGGCGGTTTCGGTATGCTTGCCTTCGTATTGCTTGAGAATTGGGAAAAGTCCGTATTTTGAGGTATCCAGTCCTTTCTTCAGCCCGGTCAGGGCGCCTGATCGTGACGCTTTCTCAAAATACGCCAGCGCTTCAGCCATCAGGTCGGAATAAATCGTGGAGTTGATAACCGTTAGCCAGTGGTAAGTGAACTCCTCCTGCGGAGTCAGGTCCTTTTTGTTAGTCAGTATCCGGAAGGCATTGACCCGCTGGTATTCCTCGGTTGACAGAAGCAATGCCTTCAGTTCGTCCTTGAATGCCTGAAAATAATAATTCTCGATGATTTTACGGGCTAGTTCGCCGCTGTGGTCAAAGGGATATGCTTTCCGCATGCCTTCCTTGGCGAAATCGGTAAAGGTTTGGTCCTTGACGTATTTATTGTCCTTGGGCAATAGCTTCAGCAATGCCTGGCGCGCCAAATGCCGTGAGCCGTCCGGCTGGGTAATGTTCAGCAGGGCGGTCTGATAGATCACCTCCTCATTTTCCGGATAACGTTGGTAGAGCTCGGTCAGTATCTGGTATGCCTTTGAGTCATGGTCGCTAAAGCCGGCCTGTATTTGGGCTATCTTATATTTTATCCGTAAAGGGGTCATATCAGCCAGGGCGCCGTATTTTTCCTCTATCTGGGTCAGGAATTTATCCAGGTCGTCATAGCGCCGGTTTTCCGCCAGGTAATCCGCGTGTTTGAGTACGGCACCCAGGAGGAGCATCGTGAATTTTACAGGATTACCACCTTTATTTTTTAATGTGGTCAGTAATTCCAGGGCATCCAGGGCTTGGCCTTTATTGATTAAATCATCGACCTTATTAAACTCCCGGTCAGTCTGGCCAGACATATAGAAGATAACTGCGCCAATTGCCAAGGCCAGCACGACTACGCCGATGAAGTAAACCAGCGGCCGGGAGCGTCGCTCAATCAGCACGTCGTCCTTGATGGTGAAATTACCTGAGCGCCATTTCTTTATTAGGACGTTATACTGTTCTGAGTTCTCATCCTGAATGACCTTATAGACCTTGATGGCCTCAGGCAGTCCCTTGAGTTTGCGCCAGCCGATTTCGCTGGACGGCACCTCGCTCTTGTTCATAGCTAAATAGACTGCCTCGGTGAAGTATATCTCATTGGCCTCGGTGATGCCCTCAATCCGGGCCGCGATATTGACCGCCTCGCCGAACAGGTCTTTATCCTGGATTTGCACCTCGCCGGCGTTCAGCGCCACCCGGACCAGGATTTTCGCATCATCCGGAGCCGTCAGATTATATTCCTTCATCTTGTGCTGGATGAGCATGGCGCACAAGACGGCATTGGTTGGACTCTCAAAGGCGGCCATAAAGGCGTCGCCGATGGTTTTTATGACCTTACCGCCGAATTTCGTGATGACCGGTGCGACTAAATCATCGTGCGTTTTGAGGAGGTTGGTCAGGTGCTCGCGCGACTGGCTTGAGGTTCGTTCCGTAAATCCCTTAATATCCGTAAACATGATGGTCAGAACTTTATTCATTTGGAGTAATATGCTAGCTGCGGGACTGGAAATGTCAAGACAAAATTATGGTATAAATTGGTCGGGTAAACTCAACCTCCGGGCAGAGAGAGAAGAGGTAAAATGCGTATTTTAGCTGAATATGTAGAGACATAGTATTACAATATGTTTATGGATAACCATGCAATAATTGACAGATAAAAAGTATATTTTATAATGTTTCTATGTCAACAGGTGAGTTACAAATCCGTGAGTTCAGGTCATTCGACGAATTTCGTGTCTGGTGGAATAGTCCTGAGATAGTTGAATTCTGCCGGCAGAATCCGGATCAGGTCGACCAATTAAAAGAGCATCCATTCCTGAAATGCTGGTTCGGCGATGCTGGACAGACACTGCGGACAGGCGATATGCCTGCAGAGGTGATGGTAGTCCAGGATGCCCCGTCCGCTTTGGAAGTATTCGGCCGGTATCAGCTGGAACGCGAATTAGGCCGGGGCGGGATGGGGGTGGTGCATCTGGCCGCTGACCCGGTTCTGGAGCGCAAGGTGGCGCTCAAGGTAATGACTCTGGAAGGCATTGAGGCCACGGCCCGATTCATGCGCGAGGTCCGGGCATCCGCCAAGTTAAAGCATCCCAACATCGTCCAAATCTACGAGGTCGGCGCCCAGGGTAAATCCCAC
>JACRIK010000015.1 GCA_016235865.1 Planctomycetota bacterium
AGCACAATACAACTGATAGCTACAGACGCTGGCAGTGGAGTAAAAGAGCTGACCTACAAGGTGGATAGTGGCGCATACGTTGTTGTGCCTTCTACCAGTACTTTACCACTTTACCACTCTATCACTTTACCACTGTTAACCGAAGGCCGGCACACTATTTACTACTCAGCCACTGATCAGCTGGGCAATGGGGAGGAGATCAAACAAGCCATGTTGGTGCTGGATGTAAGCGCGCCGGAAAGTCAGATAGCAGTTAACAGCGCGCAGGTCACAGTGAATGAAGAGAAATACCTGGTCTCGCTGGCGAGTTTTACCATCACCGCGCAAGACACCGGCTCAGGCGTCAAGGAAATTCAATATATGTTTGATGACCAGCCCTGGCAAGTGTCTATCTCGACCAGTACTACTTTACCACTTTACCACTCTACCACTCTATCACTTGCTTTACCCGACGGTCTCCACGCTCTCAAATACTATGCCCTGGACAATCTTGGCGGCGCTGAAGAAACCAAGACGTTTGCTTTCAAGACCGATGCGACCAAACCGGTGAGCGAGTTGATAGTTGCTGGTTTATCGTTGATAGTTGAAGGAAAAACTTTCATTACCGGCGATAGCCTGGTAATAACCGCTGCTGATCCGGTAGTAAACGAGGTATCTTCAGGGATAAAAGAGATAAACTATCGCGTAAACAGCGCTGCCTGGACAGTATATGCTTCGAGCTTTACGATCACTGGAGACGGGGAGACTAAGGTTGAATACTACTCCCAGGACCAGCTAGGCAACACAGAAGACATCCAGGCCGAGACCTTCTGGATAGACAACGTGCCGCCGGAGACGGAAATACACGTTGCTGGTTCATGGTTCGTAGTTGATGGGAAAAGCTATATCAATGACCAGACAAAAATAAACCTAACGACTACCGACGCCGGCAGCGGCATAAAAGAGCTGACCTACAAGGTAGACAGTGGCGCATATATAATTGTGCCATCTACCAGTACGTTACCACTGTATCACTCTACCACTCTACCACTGTTAACCGAAGGCCGGCACACTATTTACTACTCAGCCACTGATAAGTTAGGCAACACCGAGTTGGAGAAGAACTACGTTCTGTACGTAGACACGACTGCTCCGGCAACCAGCTTTAAAATCACCGATACCAGCTATGAAGTAACTGAAGGGACAATTACCTATGTGAACAGCAAGATCCCATTCCTGATCTCGGCCCTTGATCCTCTATCCCAGGGAGTCTCGTCTGGCCTGAAGCACATCAAGACTAAATTAGATGCTAATGATTATGCAACCATTCTGTCCAGCAGTTGCTATATAGCAACCAATTCCCCCGATGGATTGCATACGATCATCTATTATGCCCTGGATAACGTAGGAAACAGTGAACCAGCCAGTACCTACGCCGCCATCTTTGACAGTACCAAGCCGCAAGTGAAAGAAACCTGGCCAGCCAATAAGGCCAAAGTAAAAGCCAAAAAAGCTGTGCCCATAAAGATAACTTTTAGCGAACCAGTCAAAAGCGCTGACTGGGCTAATGATATAGCGCTGAAGGAAAGTGGTAAAGTGGTAGAGTGGTACAGTGGTAAAGAGGGACCGGGGAATAGCAAAAAAGACTTCACGATCACGTATGATTCGGCGACAGATACGCTCAGTATTGATGGCCAGCTCAAGAATAATCGGGAATACGAGGTGACCCTCAAGAACACTATTTCCGACCGGGTCAGGAATTATTTAGATACCTGCTGGTTCAGCTTCCGCACGATGATGTCTGCTAAGGAAGGCGGGACCATCACTGATGCCGCTACAGGATTAACCCTGATCATCCCGCCCAATGCTTTACCCTGCGACGGTTACTTTGAGTTGGCCCTGTTAGATCAGACTAGTCCGCCGAAACTGCCCAAACCCTTGAAATGGTTGTTTGACGGTCGGAAGGCGTACCAGATCATCTTCTATGATGAGAATGGCGCTATTGTACAGCAGCAGGTCACGCGAGCCTTCAAAGTGATAGTGGTACTGAAACAGCAATGGATTGCCCTGGCCCTGGAGAGCGACCCTGTTGAATACAAAAATATCAAGGTCTATCAGACTGGCAGTGTAACTGACAAAGGCGCTCCTGGCGTATGGAGGGCTGATAGCCAAAGCGAAAATACCGGGGAAAAGAGCCAGTTTGCGCCAAGATTGCTCTCACCGCAAAGCTACAATGAACAAGAACAGGAACTAACTGTAGATTTGGATGGCTTTGGTATCTTTGCGCTGGCAGGCTTCAATGCCCCCGGCGCTTCCCTGGATGACTTAAGCTGCTATCCGAACCCGTTTAATCCAAACAAACAGCAAATCACGGTTCAATATTACTTAGAAAATGATAGTGATGTAGCTATCGCTATCTATGATTTATTAGGCAACCTGGTCAAGACCTGGGAAATACCCGCAGGCGAGCAAAACGCCCGCGCCGGACTCAACCAGCTCGCCTGGAACGGCCGCAACGGCCCGGATGATATCGTCGCCAACGGTGGGTATATTGTGTTTGTTCACTCTGACGGCCAGAAGAAGAAGTTCAAGATTCTGGTGGTGAAGTGATAGAGTGATAGAGTGGGAGAGTGGTAAGTGGGAGAGTGGGGAAAATATTGATTGAATTAGCTACTGATGTTGGCCGGATGCTTAATGGATTGAGATCACTTAGGGAGAGAAGAGGTAAAGTTGTATGAAGAAGTATTATTTGATACTATTTCTATTAGTTTACCACTTTACCACTCTACCACTGTATTCACTGGATCTCGGCTTTGCCAGGGAAGACGGCGGCCGGCCGGGAGCGTTCTTATCCTACAGCGCTGGCGCCCGTTCTCTGGCTATGGGCAAGACCTTCGTAGGTATTGCTGATGACGCCAGCGCCACCTACTGGAATCCGGCT
>JACRIK010000016.1 GCA_016235865.1 Planctomycetota bacterium
AAGGTCTGTGCTTGCTTCCGAGATATTTCCCGCGGTATCTGTGGCCCTTGCCGTGAGGGTATGAACGCCGGCGGCATAGGCCATCGTATCCAGATCAAAGGTATAAGGAGACTGGGTAGTAGTTGAGTATAACTGTCCATCCAATAAAAGGCTAACCCCGGAGACCCCGGATTGAAGATCCGATGCCTCGACGGTCACCTGAATGAGCCCGCTCACAGATGCGCCGGATGTGGGTAATGTAATGGCCACTGTGGGGGAGAGCATGTCCAGCAACACTGCGCGGGTCTGTTGTACAGCATTCCCAACCTGATCCGTCGCCTCGAAAAGGAGCGTGTTCCAGCCGCTGCTTAAGGCGACTGTACCGCTGAAACCCTGGCCTGTAATCGTAAGGGGTTGCGGTGATTCTCCGTTGGCCGACACCGTGACCGTATTGATATTTTCATCGATTACTAACCCGGACACGGCAAGATTGACCGTATTCATCGCTCCCCCCTCCACAGGACTGGTAATGTCAATCTGAGGGGGGATTGTGTCCAGGGTGATCCGGACCGTGGCACTGCCCTGGTTACCTGCTGCATCCTCTGCCTGAAAGATAAACCCGTTGGGGCCCTCATCGAGTGCCACCTCTACCTCAAACACCCCATCTACCACAGGAATCAGGGGACCGTAGTATCCCTCATAGACCAGCGCCTCAGGATCGTCTACCACTCCGGTGATCGTTACCGTTGGGGTGTTTACCACAATCCCGTCCAGAGGGTCTGTGATATTGATATCCGGCGGAACCGTATCCCGGATGAAATAGGCCGTGGCATCCCTATAATTTCCGAGGGCATCCCACGCCACCGCGGTAAAGGGGTAGGTCCCGTCCACATCGGGGATTTGAACAAAGGCCCAGTAGAAATCCCCATTCCGCATCCCGATCACTATTAATCCTGCATCATATATCTCCTCCCCATCGGGAAGAACCACCCCGTTTAATGTCACGGTCAGCGTCCTCTCATTCACAAGGCCGGTGATAAGGCCGTAAGAGGTCGCATATTCCTCCCGCGCACAGTCGGGTTCCGGGGGCTGCGGGGTCTGCTCCCGGAACGGCTCGACGCAGATAAACACCTCCGGACCTCTCACAGGCTGGGCAGTGATATCGAGTATATAGCTCTGAGTAGCTGTGCCGCCTTGCCCGTCACTTAACTTCCACGGTCACATCAAAGGTGCCGGCCACATCCGGTATCCAGGCGATCAGCCCGGTAGCAGGATCGATCGTCATGCCATAAGGAAAAACGGAAAGGCTATAATGCTGTGCACCTGTGGCATTGACATCATAGTTATAAATAATCCCGGTCGCCCCATAGAGTATAGGGGAGGAGTAGATGACCGGATTGACCGCAGGTGCGCTATGCCCGGCAAAAGGTTGCCCGCTCACTACACTCGAATAACAGTTCCTCCCCTGCAGATTGGCCTTTACTATGTAGAGATAGGTTGTATCATTGGTCACACCATAATCCACATAAGCGGAGTGTTCCGAGGTGGTCTCCCCAATCTTGACAAAGTTGCCGGGGTCAGAGGCCACTGATCGATAAATTTCATAAAGGATATTGCTCCCCTGAGGGGACCATCCCAGAATCACCCTCCGATCCCTGGCCATGGCCATAAGGGAGAAACATGGGATGATCTCAATCGTTGTCGTATCCGGCAGGGACATTGTCATGCCATCATCGACGAGGAGGGAAACCGTGTATCTCCCTTCGGGAACAGACACGGCAGGCGCCGGACCAGTGACGGGGTCGAATGGGCCGTACCACTGATAGGTGAGAGAATTCCCGTCAGTATCATAGGACTCCACACCATTTAGCACGGCTTCGAAGCTCAGGAGTTGGGTTTTCACCTGAATCTGGTCAGCTCCGGCATTAGCTACCGGTTCGGCGGCATACGCCTCCTTAGAAAGTGTCAGGATCATAACTAAAAAAACTAACACCGTAGACAAGACTGGATCGATAATTGATGAAAGCCTTCTATATATCTTCATATCTGCACATACCTCCTCGTATACGTTGATAATGCCATTCTGAACTATACATCATGGATTTTGAAGGTATATATCAGCAACTCCAGTGCCATCATATTTAATTGAGACTATTTTTAGTCTTAACTACTTAATTTTTAAAGTATTTTAGGAAATTACAGAATGGATAGCCCGGAGATGCCTGAGAATAGTTGGGCTAACCTTTTAGCTTGTTATTTTAAGGTTTATTAGAAAACAGAATTGAAACGCATTGATATTCTTCAGAAAATGTTAATTGGCTATATTTTAGGCTGGCATAATATTGGCTTTTCTGCTACCCGTTGATAGTCAAGTCAAAAAAGAGGCCTCCACGGCATTTTGCCGGGAGGCCTCTTGTAAATAATTCTTACAAGCTCAGATTAATACATATCACCCATACCGCCACCGGCCGGCATGCGCGGCATCTTTTCCTTTTCTTCCGGTATATCTGATACCATCACCTCTGTAGTCAGCATCAGTGAT
>JACRIK010000017.1 GCA_016235865.1 Planctomycetota bacterium
CCCCAGGCGCGGTATTTACGATGTATGTAACGGCCCGGTCTCAGGGTAGCGGTTACAGCGCTCTGGATGTGGTCAAGGCAGATACGACATTAGGGCAATATCGGCCTGATTTGCATATCACGCGCTCAACTGACTACCCGATATATACAGTGGGATTGGATGAATATGAGCCGACTATACAAACCTCGTTGTTGCAGGCCGCGGCCACCGGGCAGGTAGTGACATTCTATATCAGAATAGAAAATGATGGTGGAAATAGTTCTGTTTACAGACTGACCGGCAGCGGTAGCGGTGGTGGCTGGACCGTGACTTATTATGATTTATTCGGTGATATTACATCTCAGATGATAGGCGCAGGTTATGATACAGACAATGTCGATCCGGTCGATACCCGGGATATCTGGGTAGAAATATCCCATAACGGTACTCCACCGGGCGGGGCGCCTTATTACCATTACATCCGGGCCAGGGCGGTATTAGAACCGACTGAGGCTGATACGGTTCGGACTGCTACCGAGACGCCCAATTACCAGCCGGATAATCAGATTGCCTTGCCGTCCGGATATGTCTATGAAGGAAATTTGATGTATAACCAAACCGGAAGTACCCAAAGCGATACGACATTGAATATTACCGCCTTAAGCACGGTTAGTTATTTAGTCAAGGTAGAGAATGACGGCAACAGCGCGACAGATATGACGGTAACTGGCTCAGGGACAAGCGGCGGCTGGACGGTAACTTATTATGAGTTACCGGGCAATACCCAGATACCGAACGGTCAGATAACCGGCTCCGGCTGGCTGATCAGCAGCCTGGCGGCTGGCAGTTATAAAGAGATCAGGGTGGAAACCAGTCCGGATAGCAGCGTTCTGTCCGGCGCCTCAGGCGAAAAGACGGCTTATGTCAAAGCCATTGCGGCGAATAATCCGAGTCAGTCAGATACGGTCAAGGCCAGGATTAGGACCAATATCATGTACCGGGCGGATGGCGGGATAAGCGTTTCTGCCGGCGGGCCGTATACGGATATGGTCATCACATCGACCGACGGTACGAACCAGGCCGTGCAGCAAAACACCTCAAGCGGCAGTACGGTAACGTATTATATCAGGATAGAGAATGATGGTAATACGGATGATACATTCTCAATCACCGGCGCAACCGGTAATTCGGATTGGGCTGTAACTTATTATGATGCCGCGACCGGCGGGAGCAATATCACGGCTAACGTTATCGGGGCGGGATGGCCATACGGGCCAATATCACCGGTGGGATATGCGCCGGGGCAATACAAGATAATCAGATTAGAGGTAAAGGCCGTGACTTCGACTATCGGGGCTGAATATCCGATGCTGGTAAGCGTTATATCCAAAAATAGCGGTTATAGCGAGAAGGATGTAGTTAAGGCAACCACCAAGGTGCAGTCTTATTACCAGCCGGATTTACTGGCCAAGGAGCAGAGCGAGGGGAGTTACACCGGAGATAATTATTATACCAATGATCCGTCCGGGCAATCAGTATCATTAAAGAGTGTCAATAACAGTCAGACCATTACGTATCAGATCAGGATAGCCAATGACGGATTAAATGATGATACCTTTACCATAACCGGGACCGGAGGCGGGTATGGCAGCGGCGGAGCCAGCAGCGGTTTATGGAACGTGGCTTATTATGACGCCTTAACCGGCGGGGTGGATATCACCAGCCAGATAATTAACGGGACACTGGCGCCGATCTGGCTGGCCGGAAACGGCGGCACAACTGATATCAGGGCCGAGGTAACGCCTGGAGCGAGTGTCTGGGCGCATGATGCCGGCAGCCCGAATATCTTCCAGGTAAAGGTCAGGGCTACGTCTGAAAGTGCGGGCAATCCTGTAGATGAGTTACAGGCCCAGACCGCAGTGAATAAGCAGTTCAAGCCGGACGGGTTTGTCAGAACCTCAACTGAAGCAGATGTGGTTCCCGGTAATTATGTAGGATATGATGTATATACTACGACCGGGACCAGCCAACTCAAGCAACAAGGGGTGAATAACAACCAGACCATCACCTATTATGTCCGGGTCCAGAATGACGGTAATTACAGTGACACATTCAGTATTACGGGTACACCTTCTGGTGCAGCCGGTGGCGGTACTTGGACTATTAGATACTACAGTCAAGGTGGTAGCAATATTACTGCAGCGGTGACAGGCGCTGGCTATTCGACCTCGTCATTTGGTTCTTTCCAGAGCGGTACCCAGGGGCAGATGTTCAGGATAGAGGTCTCACCGGATAATAACGTAGCCCAGGGCACGACATACGACATTTATTTTGGGGGAACCTCAAGGAGCGACTACGGCAAGAAGGATTATGTAGTGGCTCGGGCGGTGAACAACACCTATCAGACGGACTTGTATATTAGGCCATCGACAGAAGGGTATAACAGCGTCAGGGATAATAATATATATGAGTGGCCATCGGTAGTCAGCCAGACCGCCGGTACGACCAATATCGACTCGGATACCTATATTACGTATTATGTAAAGATAGAGAATGACGGGGACGCTTTAGATCGGTTTACCATAACCGGCACTTCAACCACCGTATCGCCGACCAACTGGACCATCTCGTATTATAAGTTAGATATGACAAATATCACCAGCGCGATTAATTCAGCCGGCGGATGGCTGACAGACGCGGTTACGGCCGGCGGAAATGCCGAGATATACGTTGAG